>CANJKD010000001.1 GCA_947474415.1 Burkholderiales bacterium
GATCGGTCAACTCTCGGGTGAATGGGTGCTCAAGCACGTGACGGGCAAGACCGGCAAAATTCTCGAGGTGCGCGGGCTGCCGGGCAATTCGGTGGACCGGGACCGCCACCTGGGCTTCCGCAAGGTGATGGAGGCGCCGGGCAACAAGTTCGAAATCGTCGAGGTGGTCGGCAACTGGGACGACGGCACGGCGCAGAAGGTCGTCGCTGACGCGGTGGCAGTGCACAAGACCTTCGATGGCATGTTCGTCCAGGGTGGATCGACCGGAGCCGTGCGCGCGCTGATCGATGCCAAGCACAAGATGATTCCGGTGGCTGGCGAAGCCGAGAACGGGTTCCGCAAGCTTTGCGCCGAGCGTGCCAAGGATGGCCTGCTGTGCATCTCGCTCGGCCAGTCGCCCGGGCTGGTGGCGATATCGATGAAGGCGGCGGTTTCGGCGCTGCAGGGCAGGGTGATGCCGCAGTTGATCGCGGTGCCGATCCCCCAGGTCAGCCACCCCAACTTCAAGGCCGGCGAGAACTTCTACCCGGCTCTGACCGACAATTTCTTCACCACCAATGCCTTTCCTGCCTGCGGCGTGAACCTGAAGGACACTGAAATCATGAGCAAGGACGAGAAGAACAACTGAAGCAAATCTGGGCCTTCGGGCCCCGACTGCGTCCGCGCCGTGTGCGGATGCGGATGCCTCTTTATGCAGCCCGTCCTCGAACTGATCGACGTTTCCAAGCGCTATGGCGGCGTGCGCGCACTCGAGCGCGCACGCTTTGCCTGCGCAGCCGGTCGCGTGCATGCCGTGCTCGGCGAAAACGGGGCCGGCAAGTCCACCCTGATCAAGATAATGGCCGGCGTGGTGCAGCCAGACGAGGGGCGCATCGTTCTGCAGGGCCAGGAGCGACGCTTCGCTCATCCGCAGGATGCGGTCGGTGCCGGCATCGCGTGCATCTTCCAGGAGTTGTCGCTGATGCCTGACCTCAGCGTCGCCGACAACATCTGCATCACCAACCCGCCGCAGCGCTTCGGCTTCATCGACGCCCGGGCCCAACGGCGCATTGCCGAGGCCGCGCTGGCACGTGCCGGTGCCGAGGACATTCATCCGCTGGCGCCGGTCGGCAGTCTGTCGCTGTCGCGCCGCCAGATGGTCGAGATCGCCAAGGCGCTGGCGCGCGAACCGAAGATCCTGATCCTCGACGAAGCGACCTCGGCGCTGACGGAGGCCGATGTGCGGCGCGTGTTCGCGCTGTTGAAACGCCTGCGCGACGAAGGCATGGCGATCGTCTATATCTCGCACCGGATGCACGAGATCGCCGAACTCGCCGACGACTGCTCGGTGTTCCGCAACGGCCGTCACGTCGCGACCTTCCTCGCCGGCGCCAAGACCGACACCGAGACCGTCGAATTGATGATCGGCCGCGAGGTGCGCCATGCCTATCCGGCCAAGCCGGCATCGCTGGGCGCTGCCGACGGCTCGGCGCAGAAGGTCGACAGCGGCAGGCCACCTGCGCTGGCGGTGGAAGGCCTGAGCTGGGGCGGCCGCCTGCACGACATCTCGCTGTCGGTGCGCAGCGGCGAGATCGTCGGCCTCGGTGGCCTCGACGGCCAGGGCCAGCGCGAGTTCTTCTTCGCCCTCTTCGGCGTACTGCGGGGCGTCAGCGGCCGGATCAGCGTTGACGGCAAACCGGTGGTCAGCCACAGCCCGCGAGCGGCCAAGCGGCCCGCCGTCGGCATCGCGCTGGTGCCCGAAGACCGCAAGACCGACGGCCTGATGCTGCCGATGAGCGTGCGCGACAACCTCTGCCTCGCCGCGCTCGACCGTCTGAGCCGGTTCGGCGTCATCCGCTCCGCCGCGGAAGCGAGCGCGACTGCGCAGGTGATGAAGCAACTGGCCATCAAGTGCCCGGACGCCGGCGACGCGGTCGGCACCCTGTCGGGCGGCAACCAGCAGAAGGTGGTGATCGCGAAGTGGCTGCTCAACGCGCCACGCATCATCCTGCTCAACGACCCGACGCGCGGCATCGACGTCGGCACCAAGCAGGAAATCTATTTGCTGCTGCGCCAACTGGCCGAGGCCGGCGCGGCGGTGTTGCTTTACTCGACCGACTACGCTGAACTCATCGGCTGCTGCGACCGCGTCGGGGTGTTTTTCGACGGGCGCGTCGTGCGCTGGCTGCAGGGGGATGAGATGACCGAACACGCCCTGGTGGCGAGCGCGCTGAACATGGTGCCGGGCTCATGAAGCGCGACGAATTCAGCTATCACCTCCGTCGCCATCGAGGCGCCTACGCGGCGACGGCGATGTTCGTGTTCGTCTTCGCGCTCTACATCGTCAACCACCAGGTCGGCTGGACGGTTCCAGTGATCACGACCGCCGCCAACAAAGGCGTGCTGCTCGCCATCGTCGCGATAGCGCAGACGCTGCCGGTGCTGACCTCGGGCATCGACCTGTCCGTGGGCATGGTGTTCGTGCTCACCAATTGCGTCGCGTCGCACCTTGTCGTCGGCACGCCGCTTCAGGCCGCGCTCGGCTGCGTGGCCGTGCTTGCCATCGGTGCGCTGTGTGGGCTGGTCAACGGTCTGATCATCGTCTACGGCCGGCTGCAACCGATCATCACGACGCTGGCCACCGGTACGGTGTACTACGGCATCTCGCTGGGGCTGCGGCCCGTGCCAGGAGGCGCCGTTCAGACCGACCTCGCCGACGCGCTGACGGGCGCGCCGCTGCTGGGCATTCCGTCGCTGATTCTCGTGCTCGCAGCGGTCGTCCTGTGCATCTGGGTGCCCTATCGGCGCTCGACGATCGGCCGCGCTGCGCTCGCCATCGGCTCGGCCGAAGGCGCGGCTTACATGTCGGGCGTACCGCTGTCCCGCGCCAAGATCGTCGCCTACACGCTGGCGGGTCTGCTGGCGTCGATCGGTGGCTTGCTGCTCACTTTCGTCACCTATTCGGGCGAAGCCTCTGCGGCGATCGGCGGCACCTACACACTGAATTCGATTGCCGCGGTCGTCATTGGTGGCACCTCGCTGGCCGGCGGTGCGGGATCGGCGATCGGTTCGATCTTCGGCGCCTTCGTGCTGCGCACCATCGGCGACCTGCTGTTCGTGTTCGACCTCGAGCCGCTCTGGCAACCGTTGTTCCAGGGCCTGATCCTGCTCGTCGCCGTGAGCCTGGGTGCCTTGCAACTGCTCAAGATCGGCAACCGACTGGAATTGTTCCGATGACGTCCGCCGCGCTCGTGCTGCGGCTGCGCCGCTCGGGGCAGTTGCCAGTGCTCGCTGCCGCGCTCTGCACACTGGTACTGCTGCTCGCCGGCAGCCTGTATTCGAGCAACTTCCTGTCGGCCGACTACCTGCTTCTGCAGTTGCAGATCGCCTCCTTTCTCGGCGTCGTCGCCACCGGCGCGATGCTCGTCATCCTGCTCGGCGGTATCGACCTGTCGGTGCCCTGGGTCGTGACCGTCGGTGGCGTGATGTCGGCGGCGTCAGCGGGCTGGTGGGGCGGTGCCGTGGCCGACTTCGCGATCCCGATCGGCATCGCTTGCGGCGCGCTGCTTGGACTCGTCAACGGCATCGGCGTCGCCTACCTGCGCGTGCCGTCGATGATCTTCACACTCGGCGTCAACGCTGTCGCGCAGGGCCTGATCGTCGTCCACACCGGCGGCTTCGCGCCGCAGGACCGCGCGACGCCCGTGATGCACCTGATCGCGACCGGCCGCTCCGTGCTGGGCATGCCCAACGCGCTGCTGGTCTGGGTCGCCGTTGGCGCGGCGACGCTGTTCCTGCTCCATTGCACGACGCTGGGCCGAGCGATCTACGCCGTCGGCAACCGTGAGCGCGCGGCCTACCTGTCGGGCATCGACACGCGGCGCGTCACGCTGCTGTGCTTCGTGATTGCCGGCGCGTGTTCGGCGGCGGCCGGCGTGCTGCTCACCGGCTACGCAACCAAGGCCTACCAGGCGATGGGCGACTCCTACCTGCTGCCGGCGATTGCTGCGGTCGTGCTCGGCGGCACGCACATCCTCGGTGGCCGCGGGTCCTACCTTGGCACCGTCGTCGGAGTCGTGCTGATCACGCTCCTGCAGTCGATCCTGTCGGTGATGCAAATTCCGGAGATGGGGCGCCAGGTGATCTACGGTACGGTGATCATCGTCATGTTGTTGCTCTACGGCCGGGGCCGGCCTCACTCGGAATGAGAGCGGAGTGAGAACAGGCTTGGCAAACGAGGAGTGCTGAGATGGTGATTGCGCTGAACCAAGACTTCGAAGTGATCGACCCGCGGTTTCGCCGGCTGGTCATGCCCAACGTGCATGTCGAGAAGCTCTACAACGGTTGCCGGTGGGCCGAAGGGCCGGCCTGGTTCGCTGGCGGGCGCTACCTGGTCTGGTCGGACATCCCGAACGACCGCATGATGCGTTGGGATGAGACGGATGCCTCGGTCTCGGTGTTCCGCCAGCCGGCGATGAACGCGAACGGCCACACGGTCGATGCCGAAGGCCGGCTCGTCTCCTGCGAACACGGCGGCCGCTGCCTTTCGCGCACCGGGCACGACGGGCGGCGCGTCGTGCTCGCCGATCGCGTCGACGGCAAGCGCTTCAATTCGCCGAACGACGTGGTTGTCAAGTCCGACGGCAGCATCTGGTTCACAGACCCGAGCTACGGCATCGACTCCGACTACGAAGGCGACGCTGCGGCGAGCGAGATCGGCGCCTGCCGCGTCTACCGGTTCGATCCGGCCAGCGGCGCGGTGAGCGTCGTCGCTGACGGCTTTGTACAGCCGAACGGTCTGGCGTTCTCGCCCGACGAGTCGCTGCTCTACATCGTCGATACCGGTGCGACGCATCGCGAGGACGGCCCGCACCATGTGCGGCGCTTCATGCTGTCGCCCGACGGCAGCACGCTGTCCGGCGGCGAGGTATTCGCGACCTGCGACGCCGGCCTCTACGACGGCCTGCGCGTCGACTGCCATGGAAATCTGTGGCTCTCCGCAGGCGACGGCGTTCATTGCCATGCCAGCGACGGCACGCTGCTCGGCAAGATCCGCATCGCCGAGACGGTGGCCAACCTTTGTTTCGGCGGCGCGAAGCTGAACCGGATGTTCATCTGCGCGACAACTTCGCTGTACGCGGTGTACCTGAATACCGCTGCGGCGCCGGCGCTGTTGCCGCCGGCGCCGAAGGGTGGGAGACTGACATCATGAAGACCCTCATCGTCAACGCCCGCATTTGGGATGGCAGCGGGCAGGCGCCCTACGCCGGAGAGTTGCTCATCGCCGGCTGCCACATCGAAGCGGTGGCGCATGGCGCCTGCGCCCTGGCCGCCGACGGCGTGCGCAGGCTCGACGCACGCGGCATGACGGTCATGCCCGGTCTCGTCGAAGGCCATGCGCATCTGTCGTTCTGCGGCGCGGCGAAAAACACCGACCTCGGCGACATCCCGCCCGAGGAGCATGTGCTGGAGACCATGCACAACGCGCGCACGCTGCTCGAGGCCGGATTCACCAGCGCCTTCAGCGCGGCCAGTGCGAAGTTGCGCCTCGACGTTGTTGTGCGCAACCAGATCGACGCCGGCCGCATCCCGGGGCCGCGCCTGCGCGCGGCGGGCCCGGAGATCACCGTCAGCGGCGGGCTTGGCGACGACAACCGCCTGCACATGGAGCGCGGCAGCTTCGGCCTGGTGGCCGACGGGCCGGTGGCCGTTGCGCGTGCGGTGCGGCTGTGCATCCGCGAGGGCGTCGACAACATCAAGGTCAACATCTCGGGCGACGACTTCGTTTCCGCCAAGGGCGGCATGACGGTGATGCGCGAGGACGAGGTGCGCATGGCCTGCGAGGTGGCACACGACTTCGGCAAAACGGTCGCGGCGCACGCGCGCGCGTCCAACGCCGTGCTGCGCGCACTGGCCTGTGGCGTCGACGTGATCTACCACTGCGAACTCGCCGATGCGCAGGCGCTCGACGCGCTGGAAGCCGCGCGTGATCGCGTCTTCGTCGGCCCGGCGATCGGCCTCATCCACAACACCCTGTACGAGGCCGAGGCCTGGGGGATTACGCGCGAGATGGCGAGTGCGATGGGCATGCAACGCTGCCTGGAGAACGCACAGCGCACCTACGAGCAGATGCGTCGGCGCGGCATTCGTGTCGTGATCGGCGGCGACTACGGGTTCGCCTGGACACCGCAGGGCACGAACGCGCGCGACATCGAGCACTTCGTGAACCTCTTCGGCTACTCCGCGAGCGAAGCCCTGCAATGCGCTACGCGCATCGGCGGGGAACTGATGGGGCTGCCGCTCGGCGAACTGAAGGCGGGCTACCTGGCCGACCTGCTCGTCATCGACGGCGACCCGCTGCGCGATGTGCGCGTGCTGCAAGACAAGGAACGGCTGAAGGCAATCATGAAGGACGGTAGCCTGTTCAAGAACCTGCTCGACGACGCGCCGGCCGCATGATGCGGCGCGCCGTCAGCGCTGTGGCGCTGGCAGGGTGCGCGCTGGCGCCGAGAGCGACGGCAGCTTGCGCCGTGAGGTGAATACGGCGGAGATGTCCTGCGCCGCTGCGTCGATCAGCACCAGGATCGCGCGCTCGGCGGCGTCGGGTGCGCGCGCGACCACGGCGTCCAGCACGGCCCGGTGCAGGGGCAGCGAATGCAGCGCGCTATCGACGCGCGAGGTCGAGATCTCGAAACTGGTGCGCAGCAGCGCACCCAGCGCCTTGCCCATCTGGACCAGCATCGCGTTGTGGCTGGCACGCAGCAGGCCCTGGTGAAAGCGCAGGTCGGGGGTGACATAGTCGCCACCGCGTTCGATAGCCAGGCGCATGGTGGCGAACGCGTCTTCGAGTTCGGTGATGTCGCCCTTGGTCGCACGCTGCGCGGCCAGGCGCACGGCGGCGGGTTCGACGACGCGCCGCAACTCCTGCAGGTCGCGCAGGAAAGGACGTGTCAGGCCGCTGCGGGACTTCCAGCGCACGACGTCGGAATCGAACCAGTTCCAGCTCTCCTCGGTCAATACGCGCGTGCCGAGTTTGGGCCCGGTGACGAGCAGCCCTTTGGCGACCAGCGATTTGACGGCCTCGCGCACCACCGTCCGGCTGACCGCCAGCGCCTCGCACAGCATGGGCTCTGGGGGCAGCGTCGTGCCACAGGGGTAGGTTCCAGAGACGATCTCTTGCCCGAGGCGGTCGAGCGCCTGGCGGTGCATGTTGCGCTCTGCCATGCCCCGCCACTCAGTCGTGGCCAAGGCTGGGGTGGCCTGGGCTGAAGACGCAATACAGGCTCGGCATTTGAACGAAAAACTTAATCATCACATCATAATACTCGCCTTTCTTTCGATGCAGGCTCGCCATGACCACCAAGCTCCCCAAGCCCCGCAAAAGGCCGCAAGACCTGCGCAGCCAGCAGTGGTTCGGCCGCCAAGACCGTGACGGTTTCGCCTACCGCAGCTGGGTCAAGGGCAAGGGCGTGCCGCACGACCAGTTCGACGGCCGGCCGGTGATCGGCATCTGCAACACCTTCAGCGAGCTCACGCCCTGCAACTCGCACTTCAGGACCTTGGCAGAGCAAGTGAAGATCGGCGTCTACGAGGCCGGCGGCTTCCCGCTCGAATTCCCGGTCATGTCGCTCGGCGAAACGCTGCTGCGGCCGACCGCGATGCTGTACCGCAACCTCGCGTCGATGGACGTGGAGGAAAGCATTCGCGGCAACCCGATCGACGGCGTGGTGCTGCTGATGGGCTGTGACAAGACCACGCCGTCGCTGGTGATGGGCGCAGCGAGTGTCGACCTGCCGACCATCGGCGTCAGCGGCGGCCCGATGCTGAACGGCAAGTGGCGTGGCCAGGAACTCGGTTCGGGCACCGGCGTGTGGAGCATGAGCGAGCAGGTGCGTGCCGGCACGCTGAAGGTGGCTGACTTCTTCGAGGCCGAGAGCTGCATGCACCGCAGCCATGGCCATTGCATGACGATGGGCACCGCCAGCACGATGGCCAGCATGGTCGAGGCACTCGGCATCGGTCTGCCCGGCAACGCGGCCTACCCGGCGGTCGACGGGCGGCGCAACGTGCTGGCGCGCAATGCCGGGCGGCGCATCGTCGAGATGGTGCATGAAGACCTGAAACTGTCGCAGGTGCTGACCCGCGACGCGTTCGAAAACGCCATCAAGACGCTGGCAGCGATCGGCGGTTCCACGAACGCGGTGATCCACTTGGTGGCGATGGCGCGGCGCATTGGCGTCGAGCTGTCGATCGACGACTTCGACCGCCTCGCCAGCGACCTGCCGTGCCTGCTGAACCTGCAGCCTTCCGGCAAGTTCCTGATGGAAGACTTCTGCTACGCCGGCGGCCTGCCGGCGGTGATGAAAGAAATATCGCAGCACCTGCACCTGGGCGCGATCACCGCCAACGGCCACACCGTGGGCGAGAACATTGCCGACGCGCAGAACCACAACCCCGAGGTCATCAAGACGCTGGCCGCACCGTTCAAGAGCAAGGCCGGCATTGCCATCCTGCGCGGCAATCTGGCACCGCGCGGCGCCGTCATCAAGCCGAGCGCGGCCACGCCTGCGCTGATGGTGCACACGGGCCGGGCGGTGGTGTTCGAGGACATTGAAGACTTCCACGCGCGCATCGACCTTGACGACCTCGACATCGACGAGACCTGCGTGATGGTGCTGAAGAACTGCGGCCCGAAGGGCTACCCCGGCATGGCCGAGGTGGGCAACATGCCGTTGCCGCCGAAGGTGCTGCGCAAGGGCATCACCGACATGGTTCGCATCAGCGATGGCCGCATGAGCGGTACCGCCTACGGTACCGTGGTGCTGCACACCGTCCCCGAGGCGGCTGCCGGTGGCCCGCTGGCGGTGGTTCAGAACGGTGACCTGATCGAGCTGAACGTGCCCGAGCGCCGCCTGCACCTGCACATCAGCGACGCCGAACTGGCAGCACGCCTGGCGGCCTGGAAGAAGCCGGCACCACCGCTTTCCAGTGGCTACTGGAAGCTCTATGTCGACACGGTGCTGCAGGCCGATGAAGGCGTCGACCTCGACTTTCTGGTTGGCAAGCGGGGCGCGTTCGTGCCACGTGACAATCACTGATGGCGCTGGGGCGACGCGTGCGTCCGTTGGTTGCGTTGGACTGGGGCACATCGTCGTTGCGCGGTGCGCGCTTGGCGGGTGATGGATCGGTGGCCGAGGAGCGCGCCTTCCCGCTCGGCATCCTCACCGTGCCACCCGGCGGCTTCCCGGCCGTGTTCGCCGCGCACTTCGGTGACTGGATGGATGCACCCGGCGCGCTGTGCCTGATCGTCGGCATGGCCGGCAGCCAGCAAGGCTGGCTCGAAGCGCCGTACTGCCGCTGCCCGGCGGGTTTCGATGAACTGGCGCAGTGGCTCGCCTGGGTCGAACCCGGCCGCATCGCCATCGTTCCCGGCCTGAGCTTCGAAGCAGACGGCGTGCCCGACGTGATGCGCGGCGAAGAGACCCAGGTGTTCGGTGCGCTGCGGCTGCTGGGCGCCCCGGATGCCCTGATCGTGCTGCCCGGCACCCACAGCAAGTGGGTGCAGGTGCGCTCCGGCCGCATCGAGAGCTTCGCGACCTTGATGACCGGTGAGTTCTACGCACTGCTGCGCCGCCACTCGATCCTGGCGCGCACGCTGCCAGCCGAAGATGCGGAGCCGCACGACGAGCCGAACGTCGACCTGAACGACAACGCTTTCGATGCCGGCGTGGCGCTCGCGCTGCGCGGCGCGAGCCTGCTGCACACCGCGTTCAGCGTGCGCAGCCTGGCGCTGTTCAAGCGGCTGCAGCCGGCGCAGGCGACCAGCTACCTGTCGGGCCTGGTGATCGGCGAGGAGCTTCGCTCCCGGGCGCTGGCGAGCGGCTCGGTCGTCGTTGTCGTCGGCGATACCCGGCTCACCGGGCGCTACGCGCGGGCACTGGCCCAATGCGGCGCGGTCACGCACTGCCTGGGTGCGCAAGCCACCTGGCGCGGCCTGCACGAGATCGCCGCGCGCATCGCGGCCTGACCCGCTGACCCACCGCGGCGCGGCGCAATCCATCGACCCAAGTGACCATGGCACCCCACGAAAAATTCACTACCGCAGCAACCACCTTGCCACTCGTCGCCATCTTGCGCGGCTTGCCACCGGCTGACGCGGTGGCGGTCGGGCAGGCCCTGCTGGCTCACGGCTTGAGCCTGATCGAAGTGCCGTTGAACTCGCCGCAGCCGCTGACCAGCATCGCGGCGCTCGCCGCAGCGCTGCCCGACGCGCTGGTCGGTGCCGGCACCGTGCTCACGCCTCGGCAGGTGCGCGAGGTGCATGCGGCGGGCGGGCAACTCATCGTGTCGCCGAACTTCAATGCCGAGGTGGTGGCCGAGGCACTGCGCCTTGGCCTGATCTGCCTGCCTGGCGTGATGACGCCGACCGAGGCCTTTGCCGCGCTCGCGGCCGGCGCCCATGGCCTGAAGCTGTTTCCGGCCGAGATGGCCAGCCCGGCCATCGTGAAGGCGCTGCGCGCGGTGCTGCCGGCCGACGCGCTGCTGCTGCCCGTGGGTGGCATCACGCCCGACACGATGGGCGCCTACCGCGCGGCCGGTGCGAACGGCTTTGGGCTGGGATCGGCGCTGTACCGGCCCGGCATGGCTGCCACCGAGGTGGCGCGCCACGCCGCCGCGTTCGTGTCTGCATGGCGCAGCGCTGCGGCTTGACCTGAGCAACGCCCCCCCAATTTGCGGGCCGCGGCGTGGCCGAACCCTGTGCGACGATGGCGCATGCAACGCAAATTCGACGTGATCGTCTTCGGCGCCACCGGCTTCACCGGCCGGTTGGTGGCCGAGTACCTGAACACCCGCTACGGCGTGGGCGACGAGGTGGCCTGGGCGATGGCCGGGCGCAGCCTCGACAAGCTCGCCGACGTGCGCCGTGAGATCGGTGCGCCAACGAGCTTGCCGCTGCTCGCGGCTGATGCGTCCGACCCCGTTTCCATGGCCGCGCTGGCGCAGCAGGCGCGTGTCGTCGTCACCACCGTCGGCCCGTACCAGCGCCACGGCCAGGCTTTGGTGGAGGCCTGCGCGCAGGCCGGCACCGACTACGTTGACCTGTGCGGCGAGCCGGGCTGGATGGCCCAGATGATTCCCCAGCTCGAAGCGCCGGCCCGCGCGAGCGGCGCACGCATCGTGTTCTCGTGCGGCTTCGACTCGATCCCCTTCGACCTTGGCGTGGTATTTCTGCAAGACGAAGCGCAGCGCCGTTTCGGCGTGCCGCTGACCCAGGTTCGAGGCCGCGTGCGCAGCATGAAAGGTGGCATGTCAGGCGGCACGATGGCGAGCGCCCTGGCCACCATCGAGGCGATGGGCCAGAGCCCGGCCCTGGCCCGCACCATGGCCGACCCCTTCGCGTTGACACCCGGTTTCGAGGGCCCCGTACAACCCGATGGCGATTCGGTGTTGTACGACGCGATGGCGAAGTCCTGGACCGGCCCGTTCATGATGGCCACCATCAACACCAAGAACGTGCACCGCACGAACGCGTTGCGCGGCCACCCGTGGGGCCGCGCCTTTCTTTACGACGAGCGCATGTTGACCGGCCGGGGCACGAAGGGCGAGTGGCTGGCGAAGGCGCTGGCGGGTGGCACGCGGGTCCAGAACGCTTTGCTCGGCTTCGGCCCGACGCGGGCCCTGCTGCGGAACTTTGCCCTGCCCAAGCCGGGCCAGGGCCCCGGCCCGCGCCAGCGCGCCGCAGGCCGCTACGACCTGCTTTTCATCGGTGAAGCAGCCGACGGCCGCACACTGCGCGCCTCGGTGAAGGGCGACCGTGACCCCGGCTACGGTTCGACCTCGAAGCTGGTCTCCGAAAGTGCGCTGTGCCTGATCTACGACATCGGCCACGGCACCACCGGCGGCGGTGTCTGGACGCCCGGTGCGGCCATGGGCCTGGCGCTGGTGCGGCGGCTGCACAAGCGTGCCGGGCTGCGTTTCGCCATCGAAGGCTGACACGCATCGGGCGCCCGGCAAGCGCCACCACCGCAACGCGCCGCACCGGCGCTGGCCGTCAGCGGGGGCCTGTCACCTGTGGCGCGGCGGCTGTCGTTCACCGCCCCGGCCCGATGACGCTGCCGGCCACGCGGCCCAGCCAGCCAGGCCACCTGCGCTGGCGCTGGCGCTGATTTTCATGACCGGACGCCGTGTGGCGTCGGGAGCGGAAAGGCATGCATCACGCGCCAGCGCCCCGAAACATTTCCCAGCAGCACGACCGCATCGCAGCGGCCATGGATGGCCCCGTGGGCGGCCAGCCCCTGTGTCAACTCGGCGTGGGCCAATTCCGCCAGTGCGGCGTCGCCATGCGCGACCGCGAGGTGCGGAACGATGGACGCGAATTCAGCGCCGAACGGCGGGTACGCGGGGAACCAGCGCGCCAACCTTTCGGTCCGGTCGATGAAGGGCGCAGCGGGTTCAGGTGCGAGCAAGGCGGTGGCCGGAAAGCGCGCCGCGCGGGCCAGCACGAAATCGAACGCACAGGCGCCGGCCAGCGCATCACGAATGCCTTGCAGCACCGCGCCGTCGATGGCATCGGGCGCCATGAAGGGAAACAGCAGCGTGATGTGAGCCGGCACACCGGGCGCGGCCGAGGCATCGAAGCGTTCGCGCACGCCGGCGACCCGCGCTTCTACCTGCGGCACGCGAACGATGAAGCCGGTCTGCGACATCGGCCCGTGCTTCCGCGCCGCCGCGTGCCGGCCTGCACGTTGCCGATGCGCTCGCCGATGTTTTCCATGAAGTAGCGCTCGATGGGGGACACGGCCTGGGCGCGGGCTTCCTTGTTCAGTTCGATGGTCAGGGTCGTTGACCTGGTCTGAGCTACACCGCGACCGGTGCCTGGATGGCCGCGTGGTGCGCGTAGCCCAGCACCTCGAAATCTTCGTACTCGTAATCGAAGATCGAGGCCGGCCGGCGCTTGATGGCAAGCGTCGGGTAGGCGTGCGGGGCGCGCGTGAGTTGCAGCGCCACCTGTTCGGCATGGTTGGCGTAGAGGTGGCAATCGCCGCCGGTCCAGATGAAGTCGCCCACCTGCAGGTCGCACTGCTGCGCCAGCATATGGGTCAGCAGCGCGTAGCTCGCGATGTTGAAGGGCACGCCGAGGAAGATGTCGGCACTGCGCTGGTAGAGCTGGCAACTGAGTTTGCCTTCGGCCACGTAGAACTGGAAGAACGCATGGCAGGGCATCAGCGCCATCTTTGGGAGGTCAGCCACGTTCCACGCGCTGACGATGATGCGGCGCGAATCGGGGTTGGCCTTGAGCTGCTTCACGACCTCGCCTATCTGGTCGATGTGGCCGCCCTCGGGGGTGGGCCACGACCGCCATTGCACGCCGTACACCGGGCCCAGGTCACCGTCGGGTTGGGCCCATTCGTTCCAGATCGTCACGCCGCGTTCCTGCAGCCACTTGGCGTTGCCGTCGCCCCGCAGGAACCACAGCAGTTCGAGGACGATGGATTTGAGGTGCACCTTTTTCGTGGTGACGAGCGGGAAGCCTTCGTTCAGGTCGAAGCGCATCTGGTGGCCGAACACGCTGGTCGTGCCGGTGCCGGTGCGGTCGGCCTTGAACACCCCATGCGTCTGCACATGGCGCATGAAGTCTTCGTATTGGGAGCGGATGGGGCGGTCGGCGTTTGACTTCACAGCGCGGTCCTTGAATCGGAGCCGCGATTATGAAGGCCGACAACGCTGCGGAGCGGCTCGCGGCTGTGCCGTGCAAGCCGTCGCTGAGGGTCAGGCTGGTGCGGGTTCGCGCAGAAAGATTTCGACGCGGCGGTTCTTCGCACGCCCGGCTTTGGTGCTGTTGCTGGCCACTGGCTCGCGCTCGCTGCGGCCGTGGGTCTCGATGCGCGAGGTCGAGATTCCGCGCGTGGTCAGGTAGTCGCGAACGCTGGTGGCGCGGCCGACCGACAGTGGGTTGTTGACCGCATCCGACCCGGTGTTGTCGGTGTGGCCGACGATGGCCACGCGTGCCGCCGGGTCATCGCGCAAGCCGTTCGCGAACGGGTCGAGCACGGCGCGCAGTTCCGGCTTGATGGCGGCGCTGCCGGTGTCGAACGAGATGTCGTTCGGGATGTTCAGCTTGAGCTGGTTGTCCGCCGTGCGGCTGACTTCGACGTTGGTCCCGCGGGTGGCCTGTTCCATGGCATTGCGCCGGTCTTCCATGTGCTTGGACGACAGGTTGCCGCCGACCGCGCCCACTGCCCCGCCGATCACCGCGCCGGTGGCGGCGCTGCCGCCGGTCACGGCACTAATCACGGCCCCTGCCACCGTGCCGATGCCCACGCCTTGCGCGGTGCCTTTTTCACGCGGGCTCATGTCGGCACAGCCGGCCAGGAACAGGGCCAAAGCGACGAATGCGAGTGCCGTGGCACGCGCGGTGAACCGGCTTGATGCCGAGGTGTGCGACAGGGTGTGCGACAGGGTGTTAATGGTGCGGACTTTCCAATCGGAGTGGGGCGTCGAATCGCTGGCGCGTGCCCCCCCGGTTGTGCAAGGCTGCGGGGCGCGGGTGCGTCGGACTGCGGTGGCAACCGGTGTCGGCCAATGCCTACGCAGCGCGGGCAGTGGCGCCCGTTCAGCGGTCGAACTGCAAGGCCGCCAACCGCGAATACAGCCCGCCCGACGCCGCCAGCTCCGCATGCGTGCCGGTCTCGACGATCTCGCCGGCCTCCAGCACGATGATGCGGTCGGCGCGTTGCACGGTGGCCAGGCGGTGCGCGATGACGAGCGTGGTGCGGTCCTGCATCGCCGATTCGAGCGCGGCCTGCACCATGCGCTCGCTCTCGGCGTCGAGCGCGCTGGTGGCCTCGTCGAGCAGCAGCAGCGGCGGGTTCTTCAGCATCGCGCGGGCGATGCTGATGCGCTGCCGCTGGCCGCCCGAGAGGCGCACGCCGCGCTCGCCGAGAAAGGTCTTGTAGCCATCGGGCAGCGCGCTGATGAAGTCGTCGGCGAAGGCGGCCTTCGCGGCGGCGATCACCTCGGCATCGCTCGCCTCGGGCCGGCCGTAGCGGATGTTCTCCATCGCATCGGCCGAGAAGATCACGCTGTCTTGCGGCACGATTCCGATGCGCTGGCGCAGCGCGTGCAGGTCGGTGCTGCGCACCGGCACGCCGTCGATCGACACCTCGCCCTCGGCCACGTCGTAGAAGCGCAGCAGCAGCTGGAACACCGTGCTCTTGCCGGCGCCGCTCGGGCCCACCAGTGCCACGGTTTCGCCGGGTGCCACCGCCAGGTTGAAGTTCGCCAGGGTGGCGTGCTGCGGGCGCGACGGGTAGCGGAAGGTCACGTCGCGCAATGCCACGGCCGAGCCGCCGCGCGTGGCGGGCAAGAGCGCCGGTTTTGCCGGCGTGGCGATGGGCGACTGCAGGTGCAGCAGTTCCATCAAGCGCTCGGTCGCGCCGGCCGCGCGCAGCAGGTCGCCGTACACCTCGGACAGCACGGCCACGCTGCTCACGAAGATGATCACGTAGACGACGGTCTGGCCGAGGTGGCCGGCGCTGATGTCGCCGCGGGCCACCGCCTGCGTGCCCTGGTACAGGCCCCAGAGCAGCGCGCCAAAGGTGGCGGTGATGATGAAGCCGACCAGCGCGGCGCGCATGCGCGTGCGCTTCACGGCGGTGCCGAAGGCGTTCTCGGTGGCCACGTCGAAGCGCTTGGCTTCGCGCGCTTCCTGGGTGTAGCTCTGCACCACCGGAATCGCGTTCAGCACCTCGGCGGCGATGGCCGCCGAATCGGCCACGCGGTCTTGACTCGCGCGCGACAGACGCCGCACCCGCCGGCCGAAGTACAAGCTGGGCAGCACCACCAGCACCAGGATGCCGAGCACCTGCGTCATCACGACCGGGTTGGTGACGATCAGCATCGCCATCGCGCCCATGCCCAGCACCAGGTTGCGCAAGCCCATCGACAGGCTGGAGCCGACGACCGTCTGCACGAGCGTGGTGTCGGTCGTCAGGCGCGACAGCACCTCGCCGGTCTGCGTCGTCTCGAAGAACTCGGGGCTTTGCGTGACGACGTGGGCGTAGACCGCGTTGCGCAGGTCGGCGGTCACGCGCTCGCCGAGCCAGGTGACCATGTAGAAGCGCAATGCCGAGAACAGGCCGAGCGCCGCACCCACGCCGAACAGCGCGAAGAAGTGCTCGCGCAAGGCCATCACGCGGGAGTCGGGGTCGGTGGCGATCACGCCCTGATCGATCAGCGACTTCAGCGCCACCGGGAACAGCAGGGTGCTCACGGCGGCCATCGCGAGGAACACCAGCGCGGCGGCGATGCGGCCGCGGTACGGGCGCAGAAAAGGCATCAAACCGCTGAGCGACTTGACGTTGCGCGCCGGCGCCGGCGCGCCGGCCGCTGTGGATTGGGTGGGCAAGGGGGCCGGAGCGGCGTGGGGCAGGGCGGGGCTGGGCATGGCGCGAGTGTATCGGCGAGCGCCGGCCACGCGCTCGCTGGCTCGCCACGGCTTGCCATGGAATAGTAAGTGCCTTGACAAATATTGCTTAGGCAAGTATATTCCAACCACCGAAAACTGCAAAGCATCAAACGTGACCCGAATCGCCCCCCCTGCCGACTTTTATTGCCCCGAGCGCTACTGCGCCGAGGAGAGCGTGGGCTACCTGATGAAGCGCGTGATGATGTCGGTGGTGTACCAGGCCGACAAGCGGCTCGATGCACACGGCCTGACCAGCGCGCAAGGGGGCCCGCTGCTTCGGCTGCGTAACACCGGCGGTTCCACCGTCGCGGAGCTCGCACGCTGGCTGCAGATCGATGCCGGCGCGATGACCCGCCTGCTCGACAGGCTGGAGAAAAAAGGCCTATGCAAGCGGGTCCGTTCCACCGAAGACCGGCGGGTGGTGCAGGTCGAACTCACGCCCGATGGCGCGGAAGCGATCAAGGAAGTTCCTGCGGTCTTGTCCGAGGTCATGAACGCCCACCTCGCGGGCTTTTCGAAGACCGAATGGCAGGCCCTGAACAACTACCTGCAGCGCATGCTCAAGACCGGCGACGCGATGCGCGATGCGGCTTGTCCGCAGCGCCAGGTGGGTACCAGCTGAACGCGCTGCAAAGATCCGATTCGCACGTCAAAATAATTGCCTAAGCAAATGAAGCCTCAACAACTGTTTACCCTAGGTACCCCGGAACCGGAATGCGGCTTCGTCTGCCGGGTTCGCGCCAGCCTGCCGGCGCTCGGCGTGATCGCGGTGGCCATCGCCTCAAGCTTCGTACTCACGCTCGGCGGTTGTGCCAGCAGCGCCGGCATCGCCTCGACGGCGCAGACGCTCGCGCCCGTCAGCGTGGGCCTCGACGCCGCCGCGGTCGGGCCGGCCGTCCCCGTCGTGATTCGCGACTGGTGGCGCGGCTTCGGTGACCCGGCTTTGAACAGCCTGGTCGAACGCGCGCTGGCCGACAACCCGAGCCTGAAGGTCGCGCAGGCGCGGCTAGCCCGAGCGCAGGCAGCGGTGGCCGCCACCCAGGCTGCCGACGGCCTGCAGGTGAACGGCTCGCTCGACGCCACGCGCCAGCGCTTCAGCGCCACCAGCATCTACCCTCCGCCGCTCGGTGGCGGCAGCTTCACTCTGGGCACGGCGCAGATCGGTGGCTCGTGGGAGTTCGACTTCTTCGGCCGCAACCGCGCCGCGATAGAAGCCGCCGTGGGCACGCAGCGCGTAGCGCAAGCCGATGCCCAGGCCGCGCGGATCGTGCTCGCCAGCAACGTGGCGCGTACCTATGTGCAGCTCGGCCGGCTGTTCGAGCAGCGCGAGGTGGCGGCGCGTGCGTTGAAGCAGCGCGACGAGACGCTGGAGCTGATCCGCCAGCGCGTGCAGGGTGGCCTCGACACGAACGTGGAGTTGCGCCAGGGCGAGGGCGCCTTGCCTGAAACCCGCCAGGTGATCGAGCAACTCGAAGAGCAGATCGTGCTTGGCCGCCACGCGTTGGCCGCGCTCACCGCGCAGCCGCCGAATGCGCTCGACGCGTTGGCCGTGCGGCTCGGCAGCGTCCAGGCCTTGCCCCTGCCCGCCGCCGTGCCGGCCGATCTGCTCGGCCGCCGCGCGGACATCGCCGCCGCGCGCTGGCGCGTCGAAGCCGCCACGAGCGACATGAAAAGTGCGGCGGCGCAGTTCTATCCGAACGTCAACCTGACGGCCTTCGTCGGGCTGTCCAGCATCGGCCTCGACCGGCTCGTCAGATCCGGCAGCGAACAGTACGGCGCCGGTCCGGCGATCCACCTGCCGATCTTCGACTCGGGCCGCCTGCGCGCCAACCTGAGCGGCAAGGCGGCTGACCGCGACGCTGCAGTCGAGAGCTACAACGCCGCCGTGCTCGACGCCGTGCACGACGTGGCCGACCAGATCGGCTCGATGCGCTCCATCGCCCGCCAGCAAACCGAACAGGTGAGCGCGCAAGCCGCTGCCGAGTCGGCCTATGACCTCGCCACCCAACGCTACAAAGCCGGCCTGGGCACGTACCTCACGGTGCTCAATGCCGAGTCGAACGTGCTCACGCAGCGCCGTCTGTCGGCCGACCTGAAAGCTCGTGCCATCGACATCCAGATTGCGCTGATCCGCTCGCTCGGCGGCGGCTACACGAACCCCGGAGAACTCTCATGACCGCCCCCGAAGCCAGCCCCGCAACGCAACGCAATCCGGCCCGCAAGAAGGCGCTCGGCGCC
>CANJKD010000002.1 GCA_947474415.1 Burkholderiales bacterium
ATTCATCAATACCTGATCAGCGAAGCGGCTATCGCCTATGCGGCCGAGCAGCGTACGTTGCAGACTGGATCGCGGCGCTAACCTAACCGGCTGCGAGCCGCTCGAACGACAAGGGTTCAACCATTCCTGCAGTGGCAAGGAATGGTGGTGCAGGATAGCACTCGTGCGGACTGCCCTCAAGCGGTCCTGCGCCTCAGGGCGGAGCTAGGCGCGGTTCCGCGTGACAAGGGGCAAGGAATCGGGCATCCCCTCTGTTACTACCATCCCCGGAGCATGCGAACCTGAGGCGTTCAAAGGGTCCGGAGATCATCCCGTGACTGGAGGAATGCCTTCGCTCTCGATCGTCCATCGTCCAGATCTTCTTCCTGAAGATTCTCCTCGCAATACGCGCGGATCTTGTCGCCGCGCTCATCATCGCTAGTTGCGCTCAACAGGGCCCACTTGTACGCCTCCGCGTGATCAGTGTGTACGCCCGAGCCCTTGAGATAGTTGATCGCCAAATCCACCTGCGCCGGCCCAAAGTTCCTCTCGGCGGCCTGAGTCAGCCAGTACGCGGACCTCTCCTCATCGACCGGACCACCGTCCACGCCCCCTAGAAGTAGTGCGAGGTTGTATTGCGAATACACCTCCCCCATGGCAGCGCTCAGCTCAAGATGGTGAATCGCCTTCTCGATATTCCTCTCAACGCCTTGGCCAGCTAGATACATTTGCCCGATCGCCCCATGCGCCTTGCGATTTCCTGATTCGGCTGCCATCTGAAGCCAATAGATCGCTTTGCGGTAGTCGGGAACCCCGTCAATACCTGATTGATAAAGTAAGCCAAGGTTTAGTTGAGCAGAGTCATGTCCTTTGGCTGCAGCTCGCTCCAAGTAGCTCGCTGCCAGCCCTCTATCGACTCGAACGCCCTCTCCGTGCTCATAAAAGACGCCCAAGTTGTACTCGGCGACGACATCTCCCAGTTGCGCTGCTTGCTCATAAAGCTCAGCAGCTCTTGCTAAGTCGCGTTGAACTCCCCCGGCGCCAAGCTCAAAAAGTTCACCGATTCCACGAATTGCGCCCGGGTTACCCTGCTCCGCTGCAACTGAGTACCACTTCAGCGCCGCTTCGTAATTCTTCTGAATACCCGATCCGTGATGGTAGGACCACGCCAAGTTGAACTGCGCCTGGGCAGAACCGCGCTCAGCCGCGAGCTTGAAGCATTCATGCGCTTTGGCTAGATCCTGCTGGCAACCATAGCCTCTTGAGTAGTTCATGCCCAAGCCGATGATGCCGTCCAGATCGCCCGCGTCTGCAGCAGCTTGAAATAGCTGAAACGAGCGCTCGTAATCCTTCTCAACGATGTCACCGTCCACAAAATGAAGAGCGAGAGTGGTCTGAGCCTTTGCCAGCCCGTTTTCAGCAGCTTGCTCAAGCAACAAAATTCCCTGTGATACCTGCTTTGGGTCATCTGATCGGAGGAGATGGTTGCCGAAATTTAGCTTGCCCGCATCACCTCCTAGTTGTGCCGCCATTTCATAGAGAGCAACCGCCTTTTCTTCATCTTTTTCAAAGTACAGGCCCCACCTGTACATGTTCCCAAGGTCATTCAGGGCCGTTGGATCGCCTTGTCTCGCCGCTTTGTCAAACCAATAAGCGGCCTTCTCATAATCAACGTCAACACCATTCCCCAGGGCGTAAAAACCTCCTACGCACGCTTGAGCAGCTGGATAACCAAGTTCGGCCGAAGAAAAATATAGATCCCTCGCTCGCTCAATATCTTGAATGGTTCCAATCCCTGAATCCAGCATCAATGCAGACAGATATTGAGCCTTCGGATCACCACGACTAGCTGCGGCATCGAGTAACAAAAAGGCATCCTCGTGCTCCCCAGCCTGGGTCAGCTGTTCGGCGCGATTCAGAAGATTTTGGATATCGCTCATTTTTGACCTGCGATTACCGACTGCTCTCTCAAACCACACGTAGGACGCTTAGGAGAAGGCCAGGGCGTCCGTCAGCGACAACACAACTTGTTGCAGCCTGCAGCACAGCCATATCGTGATCGCCCAAATGTGCAGTGCTGTTTCTTGCGCGTCCAAGGTCAATCAACTGGCCAACGAGCTCATTGCCCCTGAGAGTTCGAGAGTCGCCAAAGCGACCCTGCGAGATCGCATCGCGAAATCTCACAGTCAATTCGTCATCGGACGAGCGATACGAACGGCTCGCTGCCTCCATGAGCCGGGCAATGCCCCCGATCGAAGGAGGAGGTCCGCCACTCATGAACCGTGCTGCATCTCGGTGACGCTCGGAAGTCAGTGTGTGCGCATCCGGCATCGAATCACGGAAAGGCACCATGATCTTAGAGACCAACAGGTATTCGGCGACCTTGCTGATGTACAGAGCGTAGGCCGCAGCAAGCTCCTGCCCTCGCATAAGAGACAGATTGGCACCTCGCATCCAATCGCGCAGTGGCGGCTTAAGCTGCTCAAGCCAAGGCCAGGACTGCACCTCGGTAGAACTCGAGGCCATCACGGGTGCGATTCGAGAAAGTCGTTCAACAGCGATGGCTTCCCCGAGCCGATACGCTACATCGCTGGCCGCCCTCTCAACCAGCAGTGCCCGAGCCTTTTCAAGCTCCTCGTCTGCCGATTCGGCATGGCCCGAACTGATCAGGGACGTGATCAACGCGGTTAGCAGGCTGGGATGCCCCGGCGACCGCCTCAGACCATCTCTAATCTGGCTTACACGCTCTTCCTCCGTCCCGCGACCCTCAAGCGCGGTCGCCAGCGCAAGCCGCGCTCTAACGCAAGTTGGATCTCGTCGAATTGCGTCCCGCGCAAGGTCCTCGGCCAATTCCGGGTTCCCGGACGCATGCGCGCGTTCAGCCGCGAGCGCACGGAAAACCGCGTCAGGTTTTCCTTCCGGATGATTGAAATTGCCGGCGGTCTCGTCTCTCAGGCCCGACTCAATGAGCCGATCCGCCTTCTCGACATCACCGCTTTGGATCGCGATCTTCGCCTCCACCAAACGCGGCGGTGGTTGATCGGTCATCTTGCTGATGATCACTTCAGCGTAGTCTGACTCGTCAGCCGCAAGACAAGCTTCGGCGTGAAGAATCATCCAGTCGCCATTCATCCATTTCGGCCACTCGTTAACCTTGCTGACCAGCGGCATCAGAAGATCAAGTCTTCCAAGTTCCAGGAAGCATTTCGCTGCGAGGTAGTGATCTTCTAAGCTGGCTTCACCAAGGAGCGACAGGTCTTCCGCATCGCGCTCGTCAGACCAGAGATCTTCTGGCGTACGAATTTCAGCGTCATTCCAAATCGCCTTCTGGAAGCAGTCGACAGCACTGGTGAGCTTGCCCTGAAGAACAAGTGCCTGCCCCAATAGGGAAGCACCCTTGAGCGAGGACTGCCAATCCGAACGGAGACGCTCTATGAACGGGTCGAGATCTTCGCCCAAGAGGCCAGTTCTCGCGGCGTCGATGGCATTGGAAATCGGTAGCAGGAAGCGCTCGTCCTTTTCCAGAGCGATTCGATATGCCTCCAATGCCAGCTTGTACTGCCCGGCATTGAGTCGGGTGTTGCCAAGGATGGTCCAGCTGCGAGGGGTGTCCATGGACATCTTCTCGGCAGCATCGATTGCCTCAGAGTGTCGACCCAGGCTAGACAGTTCGACGACCACGTTGGGAGAGAACGACTCTCCTCCAGGGATCGTGCATCCATAGCGCCAGATCTCCAGTGCCAGTTCACGGTCCCCGGTCTTCGACGCCATCAGTCCGAGCGCACTGAGGAAGTCAACCCGTTCAGGCGCCTCGACCGCATTTCGACGATCCCATGCGTACCTCACCAATGGCCTTAGTGCTGGCCAGCCCATGCCGGAGGAGAGTTGGTCAACGAACTGCATGTACTGATAAGGATGCAGCGTCCGGTCTTGGTAAAGGCGGACAAGATGCTCTACAAGCGATTGATTTGGCAGCGCCAGTCGAGCGTCTTTTGTTGCCTGTAGAGCTCGGTGCGCGTCCTTGGCGCGACCAGCAGACAAGAGAGCAACGATAAGGTTGGCGTGAAAAAGAGGACGCTTAGGATCGAGGGCGATTGCCTGGCGATGAAGCTCTGCTTCCTTCACGAAGTCATATTCGATTGAACCGTAACTGTTCCCGAGGAGATCAAGGGCAATCGGCAGGTGGGGGTCGTCTGGCGGGGCAGATTCGATCGCACGCAGAAGCATGGACCGGGCGCCGTGGAAGTCGCCCTTGTCTTGGTACATCGAAGCGAGGTTGGTGTTCGCCAGGACGTGATTTGGGTCTGCACGAACAGCCCGCTCGTAGAACTCACGCTGTTGCTCTGGGCGATCCCGCTTCATCGAGATGAGACCCAGTAGCGTCAATGCATCGGCGTGCTCGGGCTTTTCGCCAATGACACGGAGCAGCAGCGGTTCCGCATGATCCAACTGGCCGGCGATGTAGTGACAGTAGGCTAGTCCGTAGGCCAGGTCGAGATCACCCGGTTTCCTCTCCAGCAGCTGCTTGAACTGAATCACTCCGCTTCTTGCAGCTTCCTTCGGGTCTCCGTGCCGTCCCCTTAGTACTTCGTCGTCGAACTTCCTGAGAACGAGATCTTTGCGCAACCGCTCAAGATCCGTCCCATCCCGCAGAGCGGAAAGTGTGTTGCGATCCACATCGGTTGCGCCAGGGAGGTTGGCGGCCTTTTCGAAGGAGACGATCGCTTGCTCGCGATTGGCTGCACCAACGCAAGCCCATCCACGAAGGGACCACGCGTCGCGGGAATTCGGCACCGCCTGTACAGCCTGATCGAGGTAGAAGACTGCCATCTGGTCGAGGCCTTTGTAGCAAAGCAACCAGCCCAAATCGAGCAGGCAGCCAGCGTGGGGCGGCGACAGGTGAGCGCCTTTCATCAAAGCTTGAGACCCAGCGTTTATGCCGCCCTCATCTCCGGATGCCAAGCCTTCGATGACCTGGTACTCGCCCAACTGCCACCAGTCGTCACCTGATCTTTCCGACTCAGGCTTTGTCTTCAGCCGATCAATCACAGACTGCCGGACAGCGCTTCTTGGGTAAGAGCGCCAAGAAGCACCCATCGGGTCTACTTGATGCAACCTCTCGACGCGTCCGCTACCGATGCGAAACACGTTTGACGTGTGGCTCGCGCTGCCAGTACTGGCCCCCTTCTTGTGCTTCTTCTTGCCCATCCGCGTAACTCCGTGATCAAAGGCCGAGCATGTGCCCGGCCTTGACTGTCGCCCAATGCTTCCACTCGTCAGCCGCGTCTCGGTATGGCTTGGCCTCATTGAAGGCATCGATCGGGTGCCCGATGGAGTCCATGACCTTCTGCCCCTGCGCCTGGAGGACCTCGGAGACAACTAGACCGACCTCCAGCCGTTGCATTTCGAGATCCGGATCCGAGCACAAGCCGCTCCACTCAGCGTGCTTTAGCGCGGACTTCACGCCCCCTTCAAAGACGACCCACTCGACATGAAAGTCAGATCCTGCCGCCGTCACCTTCACGCCTCCGATGCCCGGTTCGCTGCACCACATGCCGTCGAAGACTCGGGGCAACTTGCGCTTTCTCAGCCCCTTCCGAAGCGCCTGAAGCTCATCTTGAGTTGGTAGCTTCATTTATCGTCCCTCATTAATTGCATCAGCGCGTCCGGATCGATCCGGCAGCAACTTCGCGCCTTACTGGTTACCTGTCGCATCGACGGCTAACCAAGCCTCGATACCGAGATCCCGGGCAACTGCCCGAGCGCTTTGCCCAGAGGGGCCTACGGCATCCGCATCCGCGCCTTTCGCAATTAGCGCAGCCACAGCCTTGGCGTCCCTTCGGCGAAGCGCGTTTGGAAGCCGCTCGGTCGCCTGCATGCTCTTTTGGCTTCGAGCATCTTCAAATCTCGCCTGTTCACGCGCAGCAGTAGCCTGCTTCCGAGCGAAGCGTGCGTCTTCCTTCCTATCAAGCTCCTCCAAACTTCGGGCACCGTGGTTGCTGGTGCCGTATGGGGTGTAGTCATTGACCGTATTTCTGAGTACCCAATCTGCGAATCGATCTCGTTCATTCGAATCGACCATCGATGCGTAGATGCGAAATAGATTCGCAACCGGCGGAACGCTCCCGAACTGTCGGTCGAACATCCGTTCGAAGTAGGTCAAGCCTTTGATCAGGTCAGCGACTTGAGCAGCTTCCCATCCATCTACTACGCGGTCCCACTGCTTCCAGAGGACCCCAAAGTCCCAAGAGTTGGGCAATTGAGCATCGCCAATCACAGAACGATCCGTGGTGCGGCCAAGTTCCACTAACAACGGCACGAGGTCGATGATCCTCTGCTCCATCGGATCAGGCTTTAGGGGATGATTCATTCAGCCGTTCCTTCGACAGCTTGTTGCGCAGCTGGCCGATAGTGCCTGCCACCGGCTGCGTTTATTCGCGGCGTGAGGCTTTCAGAGAGCCAGACGAAGTCCCGCCCAATCTCTATCCAGCCCCCGCCATCTGGCACCAACGCGTCGGCACGCTCTCCCCAACAGAAGATCACATGTGCGCCGAGATCGACCAGGCGCCGCATCTCCGCAGAAAGAACGCGGACCTCACTCACGCCGAAGCGGTCGACGTTATAGGACTGCTGATCGACCTGGTCGTCGCCGTAAAGGTACGGCGGGTCAAGAAAGACAAGGTCACCTGCCCCCACGCGATCGAGCGCATGTCTGAAGTCACATCGCTGGACGATTGCCCCCTCCAGGAGCGCAGCCGAACGGACCACATCCTGATGCCGCGCACGAAAGGCCTCCACGCCTCGTCTCCGAGACATGGAGACTTGACCATCACGCGTCTCGTACCAGGTTGAGTGGAAAGACTGAGACAGCAGGTAGATCGTGTCGGCTGCGACTTGAAAGTCGACCGTGTCGTCAGCGAGCCGAGAGTTCAGGCGCCCGAGTACCGCTGAAAAATGAACATCCGAGTCCAGGAGCGCGTGCATCCGCAGCCCCGCTACAACCTCATGTGGCTCGGTCTGCGTGGCGCGAAAGACGTTTACCAATCGCGGGTTGACGTCCGACAGAAGGCTCTTTGAAATCAGGCCCGCAGATGCAAGGCCAAGAAATGCTGCGCCGCTGCCAAGGAACGGCTCGTGATAGGTCCCGAAGGTCGGAAGCTCAAGCCCGGAAAGAGCCTTGGCGACGCGCGCCTTGCTGCCAGCCCAATTGAAGAGCGCAGGGGCACGTCTGCTCGTCATAGCCAGGCGTATCGCTCTTTCAGGCCTGCGGCGTGCTCCGGCATGACCATGGTGACGTAGGCGAGGTGCCCTCGAGCGACTGCCAGGGCGTCTTTCCCGATCGCAAGGGAAACCGCCTCGACCCCCTCCTTGTCGCAACGATGCAAGAAGGCCCGAAGGCGGCGAAGGTCCCGACGCGACAGACGAATCTCGTCACCAACCAGCAGGCCGGTCACAACCTGACGCCCCGGGGCCCGCATTACCGCCGTCTTCTCAGCGTTGATCCGAAATCCTTCGTCGCTAACGATCTTCTCGATTGCCTTCAGCAACCGGCCCACATCAGCGTTTTCATCGCGGCAGGAGAAAGTCAGATCGTCGGCGTAGCGGGTATAGGTCCAGTCGGACTCAAGTGCCTTGCACAGGCCCGCGAGACGGGCGTCCAGCGGGGTCGCTATCAGGTTTGCGAGCGCCGGAGATGTGCAAGCGCCCTGCGGGAGTCCCCGATCGCCCATCGCGACGTACTTGACCGCACCATCCAGCGCAAGCCGAACGCGAGGCGCGTCTGTGCAAATCAAGGCCAGCACCGTGGCGATGCCAGGGTTAAACCCGAGGTACTCGAAGTAGCCTCTGACGCGTGGAAAGCTGATAGACGGGAAGAAGTCCTTTAGGTCCAGCTTCACCACAATGGGAGCATTGAGGTGCGGTGTTGCGTTGTCGATGATGGACGTACCAGGACGGAACGCCATGGCGTGGAGCGATGGCGACAGCAGATCCAGTATGTTCTTGGCGATCCAGGACTGGGCGACGCGCAACTTCGGCTTCGGCGATGAGATCAACCGGCGTCCGCCGGACTTCTTCGGGATCTCGAACCGGGTGTAGTGGTCGACCGTCGTGGCGGCACGCTCGTAGCTCAGCCAGAGTACTTCGCTCGGGTCGAGTTTCATCAACTCAGCAAGCTGCTCAAGGTTCTCGGGCATCGGCAGGCCCTTGGAGGCCAGTTCGGTCGCCTGCCCCCCCTCGAAGCTCAGATGTGCAGATACGCCATGCCCAAGAAAGCGCGGTGTCTTGCGCTTCTCTTCAGCGAGTTCCTGACGACGCCTTGCTTGCTCTTCAGCCTTGCGAACCTTCCGCTCTTCGCGCTCGCGCTTGACCCGCTCGATGCGTTCTCGCCGAACCTCTTTGAGCAGGGACTCGATGTCGTTGACACCGTCGATCTGTGCGCGGATCTCGGCCAGATCCTTCTTGAGTTCCGCAAGCCTCGGGTAGGCCCGGTCCAAGAACGTCTGAATGCGAACTCGCTCCGAGTCGCTGAGCTTGGAGCTGAAGAACCCGAGCCGCAGCATTTCCTCGCGAACGAAGTTGCGCTTCCCGATCTGGGCAATCCTTTCTTGCCAGTCGGGATTCAGTGCGAGGTCTTGCTCTGCCACGGCCTAACTACCTAGCTCAGGGACAGGGCAACGATGTGACGGCATGGGCCTTCACGCAGCTTGTTCGCGCGGAAGTGACCGCAAGTGCATTCGGCATACGTCACCCGTCCATCCGGATCCGATTCCAGGGTGGTTGTGCGATCGGTCGAATCCGATACAGAAGCCACCCTCGTTCGGCGCCCGTCCTCGACGGATTCCGATTCGATGGACACTGCCCCAGATGCATGAAGCTCGATGCCTTTGCGCTCTTCTAGCGCGGGAGCCGACAGTTTGGTCAGGTCGAACTCAGGGTAAAGCTCTCTCCATCGGAATGACGCAGTGTCGGGATCGAACATCGCCTTTCCCAACATGCACAGCTTTTGAAGCGCACCTCGAGCATCGGCCTCGCCTACATCAGCAGCCGCCGCCAACTGGGTGGGGTTCATCCTCCCCGAAGACTTCAGCAGTGCTGCAGCTCGCGTCATCAGCTGTGTCGACACGTTGGCCGAGGGCATCAAGGCGCTGAATCGCGCTCGCCCAGCCCAGTCCAAGGCGGTCCAGCCCGACAGACCGACGGTCAGTTCGACGTCGTCGACATGCACAGTCCAGAACGACGGCATTCCGGACCCAAGCAGGCGCACGTCCAGCGAGGTGGCATCCGGGAGGATGTCCTTCAGAATAAGCAGTCGGCGTCGACCCCAGACCCGAATCTCCTCGGGGCGAGCGCCCATGTACTTGCTCGTGTGGTCCACCACCACCGTTCCCCATGGCTCGATTTCGACCGACACAGGCTCATCTGGGTAGAGGCGGAACTTCAGCGACCGGGGTCCGTGCTTTTCCTTCTCCGCTTCCAGTCGGGCCACGATGTCCGCAACAAACGCCGGGTTCAGCCGAAGCGTTACGGGGGACAGCATCAAGGCCGACTGCACCTCAACCAAACCCCGGACCCAGCTCTCCGGCAGATCGATCTTCTTCTCCACCGCCGCGCCGACTTCGGTTTCGATCTGTACAGCCTGCGCACCGACTGTCAGATCCAAAGGACGGTAGGTACGGATTCGCGAGAACTCTCTCTCCAGGGGAATACCGAAGTCGATGTTCGTCGTTCCCGGCTTGATGGCGTCAGGCGAGTCCAGTGACTCATGTGCCAGACGCACCCGCCCGTACACCGACTCGTCCACAGAAAATCCTTCGAAGAAGGTCGCGTCGTCTTGGACGCTGACGATCGGGTCAAGCTGAATCCAGGCCTGCCGGTTGTGCTCGTACAGCCAGTCGTAGAACTTGTACAACTCCTTGTCCGTGTCCAGCTGCTCGGAGGCCTCGCTGATTTCCTTTTGAAGCGCCCTGATCGCTTCAGCCAACGCAGCTTCACGTTCACGCAGCTTCGGCAGCCCCTTGAGGCGCTTTGCCTGGGTGGCGTCAACTTCTTTCAGGTATTGGCCGTAGACCCACTCTTGGTAAGCGCTGTGGTCCTTCTCCGTGGCACGGGCCGACATCTTCACGATTCGGCCAAGCACCAGCATGACTTTCGAGAACGCCGGCCCGCAGCGCACGCGCCCCTTCAGGAAGACCGCATCCCGAGTCTGGTCGGTCAGCAGCGTCAGGTGGCCGGTCGCGGCGGCTGCGACCGTATCGACCTTCGCGTAGCGGGCTATGTGCGTTGCCATGACCGACCTCCTATGACGTGGTGCTGACCTGCACCTGTGGGATGGGGTGTCCATCCAGCGCAAGACGAGCCAGTTGTTGAAGCGCCCAATCGCGGTCCCGTAGTGACGAGCCCCGGGCCATATCAACGAGAGCCTGTATTCGGCGGTCGTCGACCGTCTGATTGGAGCCAATGGAGACCGCAGCGTCTGGCACTGGCGTCTCCAACCGACGTTTGACCAGCTCCTTGGCCTTACGCCCAGTTCGCCGAGTCCGGAGCACCCGGTTGTCGAACTGATCTAGCGCATCCCGTTTGACTGCGATCCCTGAGGCGGCAAAGTGGGCTACCACGGCCGTGACGTCTGGTGACGTGTGTTCAGCCAACGCAACGAGCAGCGCATTCAGATCGAGACGGTCCCGATGGCGCTCGATGAAGCGAAGACCGATAGCCCTGGTCGAACTGGCTCCACTGTCGCAAACCGTGATGACCGCCTTGGTGAGCGCGGAACGGTCCTTGATCGACGCAACGTAATGTTCAGCGGCCGTAACGGCTGCGGGCATGCCACTCTCGGCAAGAGGCACGTAGATCGATTCGACGAGGCGACGCGACTCCAGTCGGGCGATCACTAGCTGCTGCAGTTCAGGATGAGGACTGGTCGCACAGGCAACTGCAAAGCCCCGTTCCTGATACAGGCGCGAAGGAGACGCTCGCAAGGCCTGCGTCACGTAGCTGGCCTGCACGGCCCCAATCGTCTTGATCTCGTCAGAGTTGATGGCATCTACAAGCGCTCCAGCGAGTGCTCTGGACTCCACGTGGATCTGCGCCACTGGGGACGACAACCCACCCCCGACACCCACCCACACCAATCGGGTGACAGCTGGATCTCTGGCAACGACTTTCTGAAGCACGGCTGGCCGAGTTGCCCACCCGCCGTCTGGCATCCGCTCGACAATGCGGCTCAGCGTGCCCAGCGTCTGTTGGGAATCACCTTTGGTCGCCAGTCGCAGCAACAGATTCTCAGCAAGCTTGGGATCGGCTGACGCGGCTGCGATGGCCAGGCTGGAGAGCAACTGCGCGGCAGACTGATGGCGCTCGATCCGCTCGATACGGTCCTTGGACTGAAGCGCTTCGAGGAGGGATTCCAGACCTTTCGCCGAACCGGCCTGAGCAACCAGGTTGTTCCAAACTGTGGCGACCGTTGCGTCGCCTGCATCGGCCAGAAGGGTCCAGCCCAGTGCGCGAAGTGCGTGCGAGGGACTGAGCGTCAGGGCTGCGGCAAGGTTCTCATCACCGGCACCCTTTGCCACAGCATCCTTGCAGGCTGCGTCAATGGATCGGACCACAGACTGGGGAAGTTCAGGCAGGTGCAACCGCAATTCGACCAGCGACTTCAGAGGCAACGCTCCGAAGGTGTCCCGCCACTGCGCCACTGGCTTGAACTGCGTGGTTTGGCCAACGTAACGCGCCAGCTGGTAGGTCTCAGCGGCATTGAACCGCGTTCGCAAGTGGCGCAGGGAATAGCTCAGCAACCTAGCCGCGCGCTTCTCGTCACTTGAGGGCATGCCACCGCGTCGAATCTCCGAAAAGCCGTGCTCGTCGATGTAGGCCAACACGGCGTCCTGGAGCAACTTGGAGTCGGCATGCGCCTCAAGCGTCGGGTAGACCGCCGTGAATTGCCTCGCCGAACTGAACTCCAGGAACACCTGCGCAGTTGCGGCGTCCAGTTCGAGCAAGTGCTTAGGCTTGGCTGCTACCTGGTCGAAGGCATGAGCTTGGAGCCGCTCCGATGGGCTCAGAAGTGCCAAGCGCAGGCCGGCCGCGGGCAGCGATGGCAGCTCCTGTCGCTGCGACTTCAGAACGTTGAAGGCCCAAACCTGAATGTCCGTGTTGTGGGCAGTCGCGCGCCAGATCCCCCGTACCAGATCGATGTGCTCGTTCCATACCTTGGGGAAACGGTCCCAGCGGCGGTCATAGCGGTATTGCCCATCGGGCAACGACAAGGATCCGTGGCCATGGTTGCTGTCCGAGGCGCCTCGACCGTAGAGGATGTCGGAAAGAATCCAACGGCTGGCGATCTTGGTGTGGGCACCCTGCGCATCTGCAGCGCTGAGGAGGGCTGCGGCACACCGAGCGTAGGCGGCCTGATCGTTGCGACCTAGTCGACGAAGCCATCGTCGCCCACGACGCATCAGGTAGGCCACGGTGTCGGGACTGGCTACCACTGACGGTGCAGAGGATACAAACGAACGCAGTTGCTCGTCGGCCTGTACGTTGGCGACTTTCTGCAACTGGCCGTCCACACGAGCCAGCGCAACGGCTAGCAGCGCTTCGGCTTCGGGTTTGGCCTCAAGCAACTTGATCAGGCGCTTGTATGGCGCCCAGTACCCAAACCTGAACGGCGCCTTTGCGAAATAGCGCTCAATGCCGGCTGCCAGATCTGGCGTGATATTCGAGCCTCGCTCCACCTGGCCGGCAAGGTACCTGCCCATGCCAACCGTAATGGAGTCGCCCGCCAAGTCGGCAGCGCCCTGAGTGGTGTCGACCAGGAACTTGAGTTTCAGGCCTGGGAAGAGAGCCTTGATGGCCTCCCGTCCAGCGGCATCGCCGGTGGTTCGGCCCTTTTCGAAGAAATCTGCCGGACTGGCTGCGATCGCTTTCAATCGATCGACCGCCTCACGCTCGGTCTTCGGCTTGAACGAGTACGTCCAACCTTGACCCCGACTCTGGTAGCTGTTGTCTGAGAGTTTTGCGGAGAAATCGATCGCGCCTGAATGCGCAATCGCCGCGATATTCATTCGGCAGTTCGACCAGCGCGACTGTCCCGGCCCCTCAAGGTGAGCGGCACAGAGAACTTCTACGCGGTCGGTTCCTCCCATGTCAGCGGTCCCTTTTGTTCTTAGAAAAAGCAAGCGCGGGCTGCTCCTACCATCCACCTCAGATCGGTGGCAATCACTGTAGGCGCACGGTGGGGAGAAGGGGGCGTCCTTCACCGTGGACTCTACGAGTCGACTCAGCGCGGTGAAGGAAGCCCCCGTCTCCCCACCGTGTGCTGAGAGGCATTGCCATCCGGTGACGTATCACCGGCTTTACTGCTGCCGCGGCGAAACACCGCAGCGTCTTTGCTAGGAGCAAGCCCGCGCTTAACACAATTCTATTTCCGTTCAGATTGAATACCTAATTCTTCACATGGTTTCTTCATTGGCATCGATATCCATTAGGAATCTGGTCGTCCGGGATATTCCCCCGACCGGCGTGCCGAGTGCGGGGACGGCGCGCCGCACAGATCCAGGCGCTTGATCTTTCCGTCCTCGACCTTGGCCAGAACGACCGCGAGGAGGTTGTCCTTGTCGCCCTGTGCCATGACCACGCACGGACCCGGAAACTCTCGATCGAGCCACCCCATCTCCGCCCACGCCGCCGCGCCAGACTTCCGGATCGCCTCCAACTTCGGGACGATGTACTCCAGGTAGGCGCTTTTCGACTCAATTTCGGCGAAGACCCACTGCGATGCGTAGTGAAAGTCGTCTGCCAGCAGCGGCTCCAGACACGACGCATCCAGCGTGTTCATCATGGTCGCGTAGGCCCGCAGGGCCCTCTCTGCCGTGAGACTCATGCCCCACCTCCGTTGGTCACACGCTGGAAGATCTGCTCAATCGCCGTCACGACATCGCTACTGATCGCCTCAGCTTTCGCCAAGGTCGAAGGCGCAAGCCTCTCGGCTGCAACCACATCCTCAACCTTGGGGACATCCTTGGTCCCCTCAGCCGGCGCGAACTTCAGGAACGATCGGGTGGTCCGCGCCTTGTCCCAAAGTGCCAAGCTGTCGGTCTGCACCTCGAACGCGGCAGGGATGACGATCGGCCGAAGCTCGAACCGAAAGTCAGGGTCAGCGGCGGTGCGGATTGGGCCGTTTACGCTCGCCATCCGGCTCAGGAAGTCGGTCAGACCAGCGAACGGCAGTCCGATGAACAGGAAGTAGATCTCCCGACGCAGCGTCCATGCGGCGGACCCGTCATTAGCCTCCTCCCGCACCGGGAAGCCGTGCGGCACCAGCCCAGTCTCCACCACCGACTGGTTGAAGGCCACCGTCTCCTGCGACGTCCACTCAGGCGCCTTCCCTTCGAGGTAATTGAGGGCCTGGAAGACGAGTTTTGCCTCGACCGTGATCGGGTACGCCAGCGGCGACTCGTCGACGACGTCCTGTATCCATTGCCGCACGGGGCGCAGATTGCCGACGGCGAGAGGGAAAACAATCGTCCGGAAGGCGCCGTCGGGGATACCGCAGAAGCTGTAAGCGTTCTCGGGTTGTTCGACGACCGTGATTTGATAGGCCGACTCCAGCTGCGCTTTGGCCTCCCTGTCCCAGTTGCTCGGAAACTGCGTGTACAAAGCTTGGCCAATGACCTTGTCCAGCGGCATGCGCGCCGGATAGACGCTGAAGCCACCGTCCAAGCCGCACCAGGTTTGGCGGATTTCCCATCGCTGGGTCTCTGCCTTGTAGGCGACGTCGAAGTGAGTGTCGTCCTCCGTTCCCTGCCAGCACGCCGACCAGCCAGCAGCGGATCGCTCGAAGGTCGACGGGTCCAGGTCCCCGAGGATCAAGTACTGGGGAACGTCATCAGCGGACCGAACGAGAGCTGGATCCCAGTCCCGCCATGAGAAGCGGACGCGATCAGGCGCGTATCGAAACAGGGGAATCGAGCGCGGAAGCTCGGATTGGCGATCGATGAGGGAACGGGTCATGGCTTCGCTCCCTCTGGCTCATGCCGCGAACGGCGTTGCTTAATCATGTGGCACTCCTCTTTAGCAGATTGGCCGGTTGGCAGGGGCCTGCAATTCGGATGAACTCGCCCCGGAAACGTCATGGCATGTGTGAAGGTTAGGCAGCCACAGGCTCACCAGATGAGCCTGCGCCAGCGCCTTGCCGAACGCTCTCCCACGGCAGATCCAGGTCGTCCCTGCCAAAGTGGCCGTAGGCGGCGGTCGGGTAGTAAATCGGACGCTGGAGATCGAGGCTCCGGATGATCCCCGCTGGCGTGAGATCAAACTCCCTGCGCAAGGCATCGACGATCTCGGCGCTGCGCACACGCGACACGCCCTCTGCCTCGACCAGAAAGCTCACCGGCTCGGCCACACCGATGGCATAGGCCAGCTGGACCAGCGCCCGATTCGACCAGCCCCGAGCAACCACCTGCTTGGCCAGGAAGCGCGCCATATAGGCCGCCGACCGATCGACCTTGGAGGGGTCCTTGCCCGAAAATGCCCCGCCGCCGTGGGGCGCCGCGCCCCCGTAGGTGTCGACGATGATCTTGCGACCGGTGAGCCCGGTGTCGCCCTTCGGTCCACCGGTCACGAATCGGCCCGTCGGGTTGATCAGCTCGCGGTAGTTCTCCGCTCTCTGGTCAGCTGGGATCACGGCATCGATGATTTCGCGGCTCACCGCCGCGCGAAGCGCTTCGGTATCGATCCCGGCATCGTGCTGGGTAGAGAGCACCACAGCCTCGACGGCCACCGGGCGCCCGTCCTCGTAGCGGAACGTCACCTGAGACTTGGCGTCTGGTCCCAGCCAGGGGAGCACTCCGTTTCGACGCAATTTGGCCTGGCGGCGCACGAGCCGGTGGGCGAAGACGATGGGTGCCGGCATCAGTTCGGGCGTGTCGTCGCAGGCGTATCCAAACATCAGCCCTTGGTCCCCGGCGCCGATCACGCCGTCCTCACGGTCCACGCCCTGGTTGATGTCGGCCGACTGGCCGTTGAACCGGACTTGGATCTCGCAGCGCTCAGGGTCGATGCCCGTCGCGCTGTCTCGATAGCCTGCGTCGCGCAGGACCTCGGACACGATAGTCACCGCCCGCTCGCGGACTGCTCGGAAGGTTTCGGGGCTACGGGTCTTGAACTCACCCGCAACCACGACGCACTGGTCGGCCAGCAGGGTTTCGCAGGCAACACGCGCAGACGGGTCGTGGCGCAGGAACTCGTCAAGCACCGCATCGGAAATGCGGTCGGCCAACTTGTCGGGGTGGCCCTCGGAGACAGACTCCGAGGAGAACAGTCCATTACGAACAGACATCGGTCACTCCTCTTTAGCCGCTTTGACGATGTGTCGGGGGCGGCAAGCTGGATCAAATCCCCCCGGTCTTGGTGCTCTACAGCGGGCAGACCACTCCCTTGGCTTCATCTCAACAAGATCAGCTGTGGAACCGCGTCGGCTCCGGTCCATACGAAGCCGTTTTGTTCGAACTTCGCGCCGAGGACCTTCGCGGCTTCGAGCGTCAGTCCGAACACCAGGAAGCTGTCCTCGCCAGGCCACTCGTTCGACGGGTGCTGCCCGATACCAGGAACAATGGTGAGGCTACGGCGCGTCAGTTCTTGGGCCAAGGCGGCCTGCCGCGCCGTATTGGCGGCAGCGTCGAATGGCTCGCTGAACGGGTTGCATGCGGTCAGAAAGGCACTGCAGTCGGCCTTCTGTCGCTTATGGGCGGAGAGCAGGTCTGCACTGGCCTGACCCACCCGAAGGGTGTAGCCCGGCTCCCCATGCACGCGGTACTCCGTCTCCAGGTAGGCCTGGACGGTACGCGGATCAATGACAGACGCTGAAAACAAAAAACCCTCCGTTTCACGGGAGGGCCGACGCATTCCCGCTTGGTTGCCCTGTCGGGCCACATCCGCATAAGCGCTTCCACCTTGCCCGGGAGGGCAGGTTGGCTTGGGCGTCGGCCCAACTCTGGATGCTGGACCGGATTGTAACCGAATCATCAGCGCTCTCAAGCTCACCTGGTGAGCCTCCCGCTGGTTAGCCTGCGGCGGGTTCTATTGGAGCGCATTGGACTGGTTTGCCCTGGATTCCACTATACTGATGCAATCCGGAGGAAGCCGATGACGCCCGCCCTAGAACCCGCAATGACCGTCAGGGAAGTTGCGACATTCCTGAACGTCGACGAGAAGACGATTTACCGCCTTGCCCAGAAGGGGGAACTGCCAGGATTCAAGGTCGCGGGTGCTTGGCGATTCCAGCGAACGGACATCCAGAGATGGATCGATTCGCGCAAGGGGCCAAGCGCTGCCGGAGACGTGGCCAAGGGACGGCCGTCTGAAGGTGAGACATGAATCGCCCGAACCGATCAAGCCCCGCTTCGAGCGACCACTGCCTGCCACTACGGAACACAAGAACCTGCGACGGAGTAACGCGATGCTCTTAACTGTCAAACAAGCCTGCACCCTCAACGAAGGCGCACTCAACATTCGCATCAGCGACGGCATTGAGCGTGTCGATGAGGAAACCCAGAGCATCGACGACGGTCGCCTGTTCCTCAAGCATTCCTACCTGACGAAGGGCATGGTCGAGCTAGTGCAGGAGGGCTTCAAGCGCCTGTCGGGTGGACTCGGTGGCAAGCCCGTCTTCCGCCTGAAGCAAGCGATGGGTGGCGGTAAGACGCACCTGATCAAGACCATGGCGTTCCTGGCACGGCACGAGCCGCTGCGGTCAGAGTTCTTCAGTGAAGCTGCGAGCCGCTACAAGTTCGGCGCCGCGAAGGTCACGTTCTTCAACGGACGGGAGCAGCCGGACGACTACTTCTGGGGGCGCATCGCCGCCCAGCTTGGCCATGAGGGCTTCTTTGAGCCGGGCGTCAAGGCTCCGGGCGAGAACCATTGGACGGACCTTTTCAACAAGATCGATGCGCCTGCGTTGATCCTGTTGGACGAGATGCCGACCTACTTTGCGTACTACAAGACTCAGCCCATTGGCGGTGGCACGGTCGCCGACGTCGCAGGACGCGCGTTCGCCAACATGCTCACTGCGGCGATGGCACGCAAGAACATCTGCGTGGTGGTTTCGGATCTTGAGGCGTCCCATGCCGAGGGAACGCAGATCATCAACGCGGCCCTGGAAAACGCCCGCAAGGAACTCAGTCGCGTCGAGTTCAACATCACACCAGTCGACTTGGCTGGTGACGAGACCTACGCCATTCTCAAGAAGCGGCTCTTCGCCAGCCTTCCAGATGCCAACAAGATCGGCCACCTGGCCCAGATGTACGCCAAGTGCATCGAGCAGGCGCAGAAGTCGCGCACGATCGATCAACAGAAAACCCCTGAGCAGTTGGCCATGGAGGTCGAGCAGACCTACCCGTTTCACCCGCAGATGA
>CANJKD010000003.1 GCA_947474415.1 Burkholderiales bacterium
GGCGCTTCGCAATGGGACATCTTCCGTCGCGTGGTGCTGCCCGCCACGCTGCCTTCGATCGTGGTCGGCTCGGCGGTGGGCATGGGCATCACCTGGGAGGTGGTGGTTGCCGCCGAGATGATTTCCGGCGGTGGCAGCAGCGCGGAGGGCGGGGGCCTCGGCTTCTTCATCTGGAACTCGTACGTGGGGGGGTCGTATGAGCAGATCGTGGTCGGGATGATCAGCATCGGCATTGCGGGCTTCGCTTGCAGCGCGGCGCTGCGTGGCCTCGGCGGTCTGTTCACACCCTGGTTGAAAAAGCGTTGAGGGGATCACGATGAGCAACCACAAACTTCAGGCTGCCTCGCTCGGCGAGATCCGGGTCGAGAACGTCACCAAATCCTACGGGGCCGGGCCTTTTGCCAAGACCGTGGTGAAGGACTGCTCGTTCACGATTGAGCGCAACAAGCTGACCGTGATGATCGGCCCGTCGGGTTGTGGCAAGAGCACCCTGATCCGCCTGCTGGCGGGCTTCGAGAAGCCGACCAGCGGCACGATCACGATCGATGGCAAGCCGATCACCGGGCCGGGCAAGGACCGGCTGGTGGTGTTCCAGGAGTCGGCGCTGTTTCCGTGGATGACGACCTACGAAAATATCATGTACGGCCCGCGTGCTCGCGGAGAAGATACGCCCGAGTCGCGCAAGCAGGCCGAGTTCCTGCTGGAAAAGGTTGGCCTGAAGGCGTTCCGCAAGAAGTATCCGCCGCAGTTGTCGGGCGGCATGCAGCGCCGCGCCGAACTGGCGCGTGCGATGATCAACAACCCCGACGTGATGATCCTCGACGAGCCGTTTCGCGGCCTGGACGCGATGTCGAAAGAGTTGATGTGGGAGTACTACGCGGGGCTGTTCGAAGAGTCGCACCGCACCAACTTTTTTGTCACGACCGACATCGACGAGGCGATCTTCCTCGCTGATCGGCTGATCGTGATGACGAACACGCCGACCCGGGTGCGCGCCACGATCGAAGTGGACATTCCGCGGCCGCGGCGGTTGGCCAAAACCTTCGACAACGACCACGCCAACCAGGTGAAAATGCAGGCGCTCTCGCTGCTGCACGAGGAGGCTATGAAGTCTTTTTCGGGTGGCTCCCGCGCGGCTGCCGACTTTGTTGAGGCTTACTCGAAACGAGGCAGCGATGACGCCAACGCCGGCAAGCCGCCGTCGCCCTGAATACATAATAAGTTCAACCACAAAACATGACACGAGCAACAGAGTGATCGACATGCGCAGCCGCCCGGCCTATCTGCACGACTTCTACGGAAAGACGCCAGGCACGCCGGGATTCGGGGTCGTTAAGTGGTTCAACGGGCGCGTTGGCGCGAAGAACGTGGAGCACTTCACGCAGTCGAAAGACCGCCATTCGTTTTTGAAGGAAATCAAGGACACGCGCATCACGGCATCGGTCATCGTCGGCCGCGACACGCCGGGGATCAAGCATTCGAACGACGAAATTCACGCCATGGTGCACGGCCAGAAGGAACTGGTGGGCGTCGGCTCGATCGACCCGCACCGCTGGGGCATCAAGGCGGCCGTGCTCGAGGTGGAGCGCGCGGTCAAGGTGCTGGGCCTGAAGGCCATCAATGTCGAGCCAGGTTTCGGCAGCCCGCCGCAGCCGGCCGACGACCCGTTGCTGTTCCCGATCTACGATGCCTGCGCCCAACTCGGTGTGCCGGTGACCGTCATGTCCGGGCCGACTGCCGCGAGCCTTGACATGGTGCGACCGGCGGCCATCGGCCACGTGGCGCGCGCGTTCCCGAATCTGTCGATCATCTGCTACCACGGCTTCTACCCGTTTGTGAGCGAGATCATCGGTGTTGCGTTCCGCTGGACCAATGTGTTCATCGTGCCCGACATGTACATCTTCGCGCCCGGCGGCAGCCTGTATGTCGAAGCGGCGAACACCAGCATGCGCGAGCAGATTCTGTTCGGCAGTTCGTACCCGTTCCGGCCGATGGCACAGTCGGTCAACGACTACCGCACGCTCGGCTTCAATCCAGGCGTGATCGAAGACGTGATGTACGGCAACGCGAAGCGCGTGTTGAAGCTCGACGTCTAGACCCAGGCAGCCCCGACCACGCGCAGACATGGCCATCGACCTGTCGATTCGGCTTGCCGTGTCTGCCGACGTGCCGAAGCTGCTGGGGCTGTACCGGCTGCTCGACCTGGAGGCCGAGCCCGAGTTGCCGATCGACGTAGCGCAGGCCCGCTTCCGCGAGTTGGCGCTGCGGCCCGGTCATGCCATTTTCGTGGCCGAGTCGGAAGGGGAGATCGTCGGCACATTCGCGCTGATCTTTGTCGGCGGCCTCTCGCACGGCGCGCGCGACTCCTGCATCGTCGAAGACGTGTGCGTCGCAGCCGAGATGCAGCGCACCGGCATCGGCCGGCAGATGATGGATTTCGCGATGGCGCAGTGCGCAGATGACGCCTGCTACAAGCTGGTTCTGTCCAGCCACACCACCCGCGGCAACGCACACCGGTTCTACGAGAGCCTGGGCTTTCGCAAGCATGGCCACAGCTTCCTGATCGACCTGGGGGGCACCGCTGGCGGGGTCGGCTGAGCCTCGATCCGGCAGTTAGGCCGTTGCCGGCAGCACGTTTGGGGGCCTGAAAGGACCGGGAGCAGGCGCGATCCTGTCGCAGAAATGGCGCAGCAGCAGGGTCCGTCGGTCCGCCATGTTGAACTGCTCCGCAGTGGCCCCGACGTGCTGCAAAGCAGCAGGAGATGTTGGCGATCAGCGGCTTGAGTAGATTGGCCGATGCCGTGCAGCGGCGTCAGGTACCGCGGGGCATGCCTGCCGCCGTGCACCATGCGGCCGACAGTGGCCGGCAACCGCGGCCGGCTCGTGAGGGCCGGCATTCGTGCCGTCGGCTGGGCCGCCCTGCAATGCCCGTTGCGCCCGCTGCACCAGTTGCAGACCAGTGCTCCGGCCCGTGCGGTAGTCCGGCAACGTTTGTCCTGATTCGCCGTGATTGTCAGCCCGGCTCACCTGGTGAGCCACTGGCGCTAGGGTGTGCGCTCATGCCTCACTAATAACGGGTGCGCCACGGCGATGAATCGAATCCAATCCCAGGGAGACGCCCGAGTTCGAGTGGATCCCACCGTGCTCGGCAATCTCAAGTGCACCAGATAATGCGCGCAGGAGCCCATGCCGATGCTGACCAGCCACCCTTCGCGAGAATCCCTGCACAACGAGGTGCATGCGCGCCCCTACGAGCGTTTGACGGCGCCGCTGTGCCTTTCGCACATCGCGATGGTCGGGCCGCAGGCTGGCGCCGCTTATGCCCACATGGTCGAATTGCTGCGCAAGCGCCACCTCGCCCTGCCCGACGCTGACGCCAACCACTTCAGCGCCGATCTCGGCGGGGTGCATCTGCGCTGGGAGAAACACGCCGAGTTCCATACCTGCACGTTCTGGAAGTCCCTGCCGGAGCCGCCCGATTCGTTCGACGGCGCGGCCATCGCCGAGATGCCGCCCGAGTGGTTGGCGGCCTTGCCGGGCGAATGGCTGGTGGGCCTGCACATGCTGGTGCTGAATGCGCCTGGCCTGAAGCAGGCGGACCAGGTGATCGCGCCGGAACTGCGCCGGTTTATCGCGGCCAACCTGCAGGAAGACAGCCTGGTCGGCGCCAGCCTGATGGACGGCGATGCACAGGTCTACACCGATTTCCGGATGCGGGCCGACGGCTTTTCGCGGGTGGTGCTTGCCAGTGACGGGCTGAACCCCCGGCGCCTGGGCCGCGCTGTGCAACGCCTGCTGGAGATCGAGACCTACCGCATGACGGCACTGCTCGGCCTGCCGATGGCACGCGAGGTGGGCGCCTCGCTGGTGCATGCCGAAGTCGACCTGGCCACCGTGGCCGGCCAGATCCGCAGTGCGCAACGAACCGAAGAGCCCGAGTTGCTGCGCCAGCTGACTCAGCTGGCCGGCGAGGTCGAGAGCCTGTACGCGCGCACCCATGCCAGGTTTTCGGCCAGTGCCGCGTACTTCGAGTTGCTGCAGCGGCGCATCAACGAATTGCGTGAACGACGCATCGAGGCGCTGCAGACGCTGGGCGACTTCATGGACCGCCGGCTGATGCCCGCGATGCAGACCTGCGCCTGGGCGGCACGGCGCCAGCAGGCGCTGAGCGAACGCATCTCGCGCATCAGCAACCTGCTGCGTACGCGGGTCGAGATCGAGCAGCAGCAAAGCAGTCAAGACCTGCTAGACGCCATGAACCGGCGGCAAAAAGCGCAGATGCTGTTGCAGGGCGCCGTCGAGGGCTTGTCGGTCGCGGCGGTCACCTACTACGGCGGGGGCCTGGTCGGCTACCTCGCGAAGGGCGCCAAGGCGTCGGGCCTGAACCTGCTGCCGGATGTGGCGGTGGCCATCAGCGTCCCGCTCATCGCGCTGGCCGTGTGGCTCGGCATCAGGCGGCTGCACCGCAGCGCCCAGGCGGCAGCCGACTGACTTTTTCAGTGCCCGTCCACTGCAATCCCCTGGCGCATTCAGCGATGAGCACGCCCTTCGACTGGACCCGTGGCTACGCCAGCCAGCGCCTGCCCGTGTTCGGCCACAACGTGGTCGCCACCTCGCACCCGCTGGCCGCGCAAGCCGGCCTGCGCATGCTGCAGGCGGGCGGCAATGCGGTCGATTCAGCGATCGCCACGGCGGCGGTGATGACCATCGTCGAGCCGGTCAGCAACGGCCTGGGCTCGGACGCGTTCTGCCTGCTCTGGGACGGCCACATGCTGCACGGCCTGAACGCCTCCGGCCGCGCCCCGCAGGCCTGGACGCCCGGCTACTTCAAGCGCAAGTACGGCGCGGACGCCCGCACACCGCCGGTGCGCGGCTGGGACAGCGCCACCGTGCCCGGCGCCGTGGCGGCCTGGGTGGCGATGAGCGAGCGCTTCGGCAAGCTGCCGTTTGCCGACCTGCTCGCGCCGGCCATCGGGATCGCCGAGCGTGGCTACGCGGTGCCGGTGGTGGTGCAGCAGAAGTGGGCGGCTGCCGTGCCGCTGCTGTCCGGTCAGCCCGGCTACGCCGAAGCCTTCATGCCGCATGGCCGCGCGCCGAACGTCGGCGAGCGCTTCCAGTTTGCACAAGCCGCGCGCTCGCTGCGCCTGATCGCGCAGAGCCGGGGCGAGGCGTTCTACGGTGGCGAAATCGCGCAAGCCGCGGCAGCGCATGCGCGTGCGAACGGCGGCGCGATGACCGTGGCCGACTTCGCCGGCTACCGGCCGGAGTGGGTCGAGCCCATCGGCATGGACTACGCAGACCGGCACGGTGACAACCATACCCTGCACGAGATCCCGCCGAACGGGCAGGGCATCGCCGCGCTGATCGCACTCGGCATCCTGAAGAACTTCGACCTTGCGGCGCTGCCGGCCGACGGCGTCGAGGCGCAGCACCTGCAGATCGAGGCGATGAAGCTCGCCTTCGCCGATGTCTACCGTTTCGTCGCCGATCCGGCGAGCATGGCAGTGAGCACCGCGCAGTTGCTCGATGCCGGCTACCTCGCCACCCGCGCGAAGCTCATCGACACGAAGCGTGCGCAAGACTTCGGCGCCGGCAACCCCGTCAAGGGTGGCACGATCTACCTCAGCACCGCCGACGAGAGCGGCATGATGGTCAGCTTCATCCAGAGCAACTACATGGGCTTCGGCTCCGGCATCGTCGTGCCGGGCTATGGCCTGTCGATGCAGAATCGCGGCCATGCCTTCAGCCTGGAGGCGAACAACCCGAACGCGGTGGCGCCAGGCAAGCGGCCGTTCCACACCATCATCCCGGCGTTCCTGACGAAGGCCGGCGCGCAGGCCCGCGAGGCGGTGATGAGCTTCGGCGTGATGGGCGCCAACATGCAGCCGCAGGGCCACCTGCAAACCCTGGTGCGAATGCTCAGCTTCGGCCAAAACCCGCAGGCCGCTTGCGATGCGCCACGCTGGCGCTTCAACGCGGGGCTCGAGATCAACGTCGAGGCCTCGATGGACCCGGCCACTGCCGCCGGGCTGCAGGCGCTCGGGCACCGCGTCGAGGTCATCGACGACAGCTACCAGGATTTCGGCGCCGGCCAGTTCATCTGGCGCCTCGGCGAGCCGGCCACCGAGGGCTACGTGGCGGCCAGCGACCCGCGCCGCGATGGCCAGGCGGTGGCTTGTTGAGCATGAACCCGGCGGGCGTACAGCCTGCGGCGGCAGCGCGACCCATCTGGCCCGGCCTGCTGCTCGCCACCGTTGGCGCGATCGCGTTCTCGGGCAAGGCCATCATCGTCAAGCTCGCGTACCGGCATGGGGTGGACGCGGTCACGCTCATCACCTACCGCATGCTGTTCGCGCTGCCGCTGTTCCTGCTGCTCGCGTGGTGGGCCGGGCGCGGCAAACCGGCGTTGACGCGGCGCGACGGGCTCGTCGTGCTCGGCCTCGGTTTCACCGGCTACTACCTCGCAAGCTTTCTCGATTTCGCCGGCCTCGCGTACATCAGCGCCAGCTTCGAGCGGCTCATCCTGTACCTGAACCCGACGCTGGTGCTGGCCTTGAGCGTGCTGGTGTTCAAGCGCCGCGTGACGCACCGGCAACTGGTGTCGCTCGGCGTCAGCTATTGTGGCGTGCTGCTGGTGTTCGGCCACGAACTCACGCTGCTCGGCCCGCACGCGGCATTCGGTGCAGCGCTGGTGTTCGCCAGCGCCGTCAGCTACGCCGTCTACCTGGTCTACGGCGGCGAGGAAGTGAAGCGTCTCGGCGCCTTGCGGCTCACCGGCCTGGCCACTACCGTGGCGTGCTTTCTGTGCATCGCACAGTTCGTGCTGCTGCGGCCGATGAGTGCGCTGGCGGTTGCGCCCGACGTGATCTGGCTGTCGGTGTTGAACGCCACGCTGTGCACTTTTGCACCGGTGGTGATGGTGATGATGGCGATCGAACGCATCGGCGCGACCTTGGCCGCACAGACCGGCATGGTCGGGCCGCTGTCCACCATCCTGATGGGCGTGCTGATCCTCGGCGAACCGTTCACGGTGTGGATCGCAGCCGGCACGGTTTTGGTACTCGCGGGCATCTGGTTGCTCGCCAAATGGAGGTAGGCCATGGACTTGGGTTTGACAGGCAAATGGGCACTGGTGTGCGGCGCGAGCAAGGGCCTCGGCAAGGGCTGCGCCGAGGCGCTGGTGCGCGAGGGTGCGAACGTCGTCATCACCGCACGTGGGGCCGATGCGCTTGAGGCCACGGCGGCTGAATTGCGCGCTTTGAAGTGCGGTGAAGTGCGCACGGTGGCAGGCGACATCACCACGCCCGAAGGCCGGGCCGCAGCGCTGGCGGCCTGCCCGCAGGTCGACATCCTCGTCAACAACGCCGGCGGCCCGCCGCCCGGTGACTTTCGTGAGTGGGACCGCGAGGCCTGGATCACCGCGCTCGACGCCAACATGCTCACGCCGATCGCACTGATGAAGGCCAGCGTCGATGCGATGGCGGCGCGCGGCTACGGCCGCGTGGTCAACATCACCTCGGGTGCGGTGAAGGCGCCGATCAACGTGCTCGGCCTGTCGAACGGCGCACGCAGCGGCTTGACCGGGTTTTGCGCCGGCCTGGCGCGCAGCAGCATCGCGGCCCGGGGCGTCACCATCAACGGCCTGCTGCCGGGCGCCTTCGACACAGACCGCCTGCGCGTCACCTTGCGGGCGGCGGCGCTGAAGCTGGGGCAAGACCCGGAGGCCCTGGCCAGCGTGCGGCGCAACGCGATTCCCGCGCAACGCTTCGGCAGCGCCGAAGAGTTCGGTGCCGTGTGCGCGTTCCTGTGCAGCGTGCAGGCGGGCTACCTGACGGGGCAGAACATCCTGCTCGATGGCGGGGCCTACCCGGGGACGTTTTAACGGCCCCGGACGCCCGGACCTTCGGGGAAGTTTTAGCAGGCCGGCATCGCCACGCCGCAGTTCCAGCATTGCTCGAACGGCCCGTCGATCACCTCGTGGCACCGCGGGCAGGCCCAATGGCGGTGCGGCGGGTTGCGTAACGCATGCAGCAGGGTTCCGGCGTGCTCGAACTGCTCGGCGTCTTGCACCCATAGCTCGGGCAGCGTCTGGTCGGGCGGTACTTCGCCGGCAATGCTGCTGGCGTACTGGCGCTGTACCGTGGTGGGCACGCCGGCATGGCAGAGCAGGTCGGCCCAGAGCGTGGCCAGCGCGAGGTTGGGGGCGGTGGTGAGGCGCTTCATGGCGTGGAGTGTCTCGCATGCCGGCCGTTTGGGGCCGATAGCGCTCGCGCGCACCGCCGACGGCGGGTGCTTGTCGAGCACGGTACGCCATGCAGCCAAGGCTTTCATCGACACCGGCCTGGCGCGGCTGATCTGCCTGATCCCCCCCCATTTTGTCGGCGCGCTCGGCACCGACGGCGTGCCCGAGCAAGGACGCGGCGATACTGGCGCCCCACCCGCATTCCAAACCCCGCCAGGAGAACCGCATGACCCAGACCAGCCCCACCGTTCGCGTCGATCAGCATGGCGGCGCCGAAGCCATGCACCTCGTCGATCTTCAAGTGGGCGAGCCCGGGCCGGGCGAAATCCGCATCCGCCACCATGCCTGTGGCCTGAACTTCATCGATGTGTATCAGCGCTCGGGCGTGTACGCGCTGCCGATGCCCTTGTCGCTGGGCATGGAGGCGGCCGGTGTCGTCGAGGCGGTGGGCGAGGGCGTGAGCCACCTGCAGGTGGGCGACCGCGCCGCCTATGCCAGCAACCCGCCGGGTAGCTACTGCACGCTGCGCGTGCTGCCCGCCAAATGCGTGGTCAAGCTGCCCGAAGCGATCTCGTTCGAGACCGGCGCCGCGATGATGCTGAAGGGTTTGACGGTCCAGTACCTGCTGAAAAAGACACTGCCGCAAGAAGGCCTGCAGGCCGGCGACTTCGTGCTGTTCCACGCCGCAGCCGGCGGTGTCGGCCTGATCGCCTGTCAGTGGGCGAAGGCGCTCGGCCTGCAACTCATCGGCACCGCGGGGTCGGACGAGAAGTGCGCGCTCGCCGCTGCCAACGGCGCTGCCTTCACGATCAACTACCGCACCCAAGACTTCAGCGCGCGCGTCAAGGAAATCACTGGTGGCAAGGGCGTGAAGGTGGTCTACGACTCGGTCGGCAAGGACACTTTCGAGAAGTCGCTCGACTGCCTGCGTCCGTTCGGTCTGATGGCCAGCTTCGGCAACGCCTCGGGCGTGGTGGCGCCCATCGCCCCAGGTATTCTGGGCGCCAAGGGTTCGCTGTACCTGACGCGCGCCACGCTGTTCACCCACATCGCCACGCGCGAGGCCACGCAGGCCATGGCCGACGACCTGTTCGCGATGGTGACCAGCGGCCAGGTGAAGATCCACATCGACCAGCGCTATGCACTCGCCGACGTGGCGCAGGCGCACCGCGATCTGGAAGCGCGCAAGAACACGGGTTGCTCGGTGCTGCTCCCCTGATCTGGGTCAGGCCTCGGCCGAAGGCTGGCCAGGCCAGCGGTGATGGCGTTGGTCTGGCGGTCCAGGATCATTGGCGTCGCGACCACCCTGATGGCCAAGATCAGGCCGGCGAACAGGCCGCCCACCGCGATGCCGGCGACGATGAACGGCAGGTTCTCGGGGTCCAACAGCGCCAGCAGCGCGCCCTTGAAATCGGGCATGCCGTCGAAGCTGAGTGCGAACACGATCAGCGAGGCGCGGCCCCACAGCATTTCGAGCAGCAGCAGCACCGCGCCGAAGATGGCCATCGTGCCGGTGCGGGCGCGCGACGCGGTGAGCGATGCCCACAGGCCGGGGCGTTCACCGCCTTCCACTTTGCGGCTCGCGTCGTACAGGCCGAGGCACATGAACGGGCCCATCAGCAGGAAGCCGGCCGACAGCGCCAGCGTGTAGGCGGGCGGGTGCTGGAACAGCAGCAAAAGCGTCGAACCCATCGCAGCGAAACACGCTCTGTAGAACTGGCCGATCACTGGTACGCGGCGGAAATCATTCCAGCCCAGGCGCAGCCAGCGGAAGGGCTCGGCCAGGCCGAAGGGTTTGGAGCGGGATGTCGAAGGGTGTGGGCGCGGCGGCCGTCGCCGGCCGTGCCTGGGGGCCGGATCGGGACCTTGATCATTCATCGTCAGGGTGTACCGCAACGGCCCGTGCGGCTGGCAATCGGGGCGGGCCCGCAGCCCGTGCGGCCGGGCCGCGATCATGCCGGCGTCAGGCCGGTATCAGCGGCACCACGAAGGCAAAGCAACTGGCTTTGCCAGGGGTGCTGGTCACCTGCATCTCGGCGCCCATCAGCTTCACCAGGTGCGCCACGATCATCAGGCCCAGCCCGATGCCGGTGTCGTGAACGCTGAAACGCAGGGTCGGCTCGGGCGTTTCAACGGGATCGGCCGTGGGAATGGTCGTCGATTCGGCCAGCGCCGGCGCCACTTCCACCCGAACCTCGGCCGAGTGCGTGAATTTCAGTGCGTTGCCGACGAGGTTGATCAGCACCTGGCGCAGGCGCAGAGCGTCGCCGACGAGCTGGTCAGGTACGCCGTCTGCCACCTGCCAGGTGAGCTTCAGGTTCTTGTCGTTGGCCGCGAGCAGCAGCGGCGACAGCGCTTCCGTGATGCATTGGCTCAGCGAGAACGTGTTGAGCGAAAGCATCATATGCCCCACTTTCGCGTTGTTGGCCGTGGTGCGCGCCAGCTCCAGCGCTCTCTGAACCGCTTTCAGATCACCGATGTCGCGCGCGTTGAACCTTGCCCGGAAATGCAAGCACCGGACCGAAGGCCTGCGCGGCTGCGCGGTTGCGGGGTTGCGCATCAATACGGAACCGCCTCGCAGGCTGTGCAGCGTGCTGCGCACGGCGGTGTGGGCGATGGCTTCGACGCCCCGCAAGGTGTCGGGCGCCACTTGGGCCGGCAGAAGCTCCGAGACGAACAGCAAGGCCTGCATTGCGTCGGGCAGCAGCAGCCCGCGCGACACCATGATCGATGTGACCGGCGCGCCTTTCGGGTACAGCGTCCAGGACTCTCGCAGCACTTCGCCGCGGGCATGCGCTTGCAGCACGGTCAGCGTGAGCCGGGCACGTGCGCTTTCGCTCGCATCGCCGAAATCACGCGAAAGCAGTTCGGCTTGACTGTCAGCTCGCCAATAGGCGCAGCCGGCCGCGTTGGCCCAGACGGTGCGCATGCGCCGGGGGGTCGAAAACCCAGGCCGGCACGTCCAACCATTCGTAGAACGGGAGCGCATGGGTGTCGAGCAAGGCGTGCTGCATGGCGGCGCGCCGGACGGTGGGCGCAGTGCCGCTGGCGCGGTGGGTCCGTTCAGCGCGAGCGCCGCACGCGCAGCAACTCGTCGAGGATCAGGAATGCCGCGCCGACCGAGATCGCGCTGTCGGCGACGTTGAACGACGGGAAGTAGTGGCCGGCGTAGTGCACCTGGATAAAGTCGACCACATGGCCGTGCAGCAGCCGGTCGATGACATTGCCAACCGCACCGCCGAGGATCAGCGCCAGCGCCCAGCTGAACAGGCGCTGGCCACCGTGGGTGCGCAGCATCCAGACGATGAACACGGCCGCCACCGCGCCCAGGCCAATGAAGAACCAGCGCTGCCAGCCGTCGGCGCCCGCCAGGAACGAGAACGCGGCGCCGGTGTTGTGGACGCGCACGACGTTGAAGAACGAGGTCACGGTGTGGCTGTCGTTGAGCTGAAACATGCCCAGGATCAGCGTCTTCGTGAACTGGTCGAGCAGCACGACGATGAAGGCGATGCCGAGCCAGGGGAGCAGCGTGCCGCCGGATTTTCGGGTCGCCATGATCAAGCCACGGTGCGGGTTTCGCCGCTGCCGTAAAGGTTGCTGGTGCAGCGCCCGCAGACCGTCGGGTGGGCCGGGTCGGTGCCGACGTCGTCGCGGTAGTGCCAGCAGCGCTCACACTTGGTGGCGGTCGATGGCGAGACGGCGATGCTCAGGTCATTGCTCGCGCTCAGCGTAGCGGCTGACGTGATCGTGACGAACTTCAGGTCGTCGCCCAGTGAAGCGAGCGGCGCACGATCGGCCTCGTTCACGCCGATCACGACACTCGCCTGCAACGACGAGCCGACCTGGCCCGCGCTGCGCACCGCTTCGATTTCCTTGTTGACCGCATCGCGGATCTCGCGGATGCGGCTCCACTTCGCGAGCAACGCGCCGTCGCCCCAGGCGCTGGTGTCGCTGTAGGTCTCGATGAAGATCGACGCCGGTTTGCCCGCGATTGAACCCTTGGCTGCGAACACCGCCCACGCCTCTTCGGCGGTGAAGCTCAGGAACGGCGCCATCCAGCGCAGCATGGCGTTTGTGATGTGCCACAGCGCGGTTTGTGCCGAGCGCCGCGCGTGGCTGTTTGCGGCAGTGGTGTAGAGCCGGTCCTTCAGGATGTCGAGGTAGAACGCGCCGAGGTCTTCGCTGCAGAACACCTGCAGCTTGGCCACCACCGGGTGGAATTCGTAGACCTCGTAGTGCGCCAGTACCTCGGTCTGAAACTGCGCGGCGCGGGCCAGCGCCCAGCGGTCGAGCTCCAGCATCTTGCTTGGCGGTATGGCATCCCGGGTGGCATCGAAGTCGCTGGTGTTGGCGAGCAGGAAGCGGAGCGTGTTGCGGATGCGGCGGTAGGCATCGACGACGCGCGCGAGGATCTTGTCGTCGATGGACAGGTCGCCCGAGTAGTCGGTGGCGGCGCACCACAGGCGGATGATCTCGGCGCCGAGCTTGTGGGTGGAATCCTGCAGCGAGATGAAGTTGCCCAGACTCTTGCTCATCTTGCGGCCCGAGCCATCGACCGTGAAGCCGTGCGTCAGAAGGCCGCGGTAGGGCGCGTGGCCGGTCATCGCACAGGCGATCAGCAGCGACGAATGGAACCAGCCGCGGTGCTGGTCGTGGCCTTCGAGGTAGAGGTCGGCCGCCGGCCCTTGCTCGCTGGTGGCGCCGGGGTGGCTGCCGGCGCTGGCGTTCAGCACGTGAAAGAACGACGAGCCGGAGTCGAACCAGACGTCGAGGATGTCGTTGCTCTTGGTGTACTGGCTCGCCGGGTGTTCGCCCTCATGGCCCAGCACATCATCGACGGTCAGCTTCGACCACGCCTCGACGCCACCTTGTTCGACGATGGCCGCTGCGCGGTCCATCAACGCCATCGTGTCGGGGTGCAACTCGCCGCTGTCCTTGTGCAGGAAGAAGGGCAGCGGCACGCCCCAGTTTCGCTGCCGGCTGATGCACCAGTCGGGCCGGTTCGCGATCATGTCGCGCAGCCGCACCATGCCGTTGTCAGGGTAGAAGCGCGTCTCCTCGATCGCGGCCAGTGCGGTCTGGCGCAGGGTGCGGGCCGGGGTTTCGGTGGCGAACACGCCGGCCTTCTCCGCATCGGCCTCGTCCATGCGCACGAACCACTGTGCGGCGGCGCGGTAGATCACCGGGGTCTTGTGGCGCCAGCAGTGCGGGTAGCTGTGCACCATGCTCGATGTGGCGAACAGCCGGCCGGCGGCTTGAAGCGCATCGGCCACGAGGGGCGCGGCCTTCCAGATGTGCTGGCCGCCGAACAGCGGCAGCGCGGCCTCATACACGCCGTTGCCCTGCACCGGGTTCAGGATGTCGTCAACGGACAGGCCATGCGCGCGGCAGGAGTTGAAGTCTTCGACGCCATAGGCCGGCGCCGAGTGGACGATACCGGTGCCGTCTTCAGCGGTAGCGTACGCGGCCACATAGACCGGCGAGAGGCGGTCGTAGCCCTTCTCGGCCTGTGCCAGCGGGTGGTGGAAGTTCAGGCCGTCGAGCGCGCTGCCCTTCGCGGTGGCGATCACCGTGCCGGCAAGTTCGTAGCGCGCCAGGCACTTCTCGACCAGCGCCGCAGCCAGCACGAGCAGGCCGCGTTCGGTGTCGACCAGCGCGTAGTCGATCTCGGGGCCGACGTTCAGCGCCTGGTTCGCGGGGATCGTCCACGCGGTCGTGGTCCAGATGACGGCGAAAGCGTCTTTCGAGAGCAAGGGCAGGCCGAAAGCTGTCGCGAGCCTGGCCGGTTCAGCCGCGAGGAAGGCCACGTCCACGGTCTGCGACTTCTTGTCGGCGTACTCGATCTCGAACTCGGCCAGCGACGAGCTGCAGTCGAAGCACCAATACACCGGCTTCAGGCCACGGTAGACGAAGCCACGTTCGACGATGCGCTTCAACGCGCGGATCTCGTTCGCTTCGTTGCCGAAGTCCATCGTGCGGTAGGGGTGGTCCCAGTCGCCGAGCACGCCGACGCGCATGAAGTCGGCGCGCTGTTGGGCGATCTGCTCGGTGGCATAGGCGCGGCTCTTGGCCTGCACGTCGGCGCGGGTCAGGTTGCGGCCGAAGGTCTTCTCGATCTGGTTCTCGATCGGCAGGCCATGGCAGTCCCAGCCCGGCGTGTAGCGCGCGTCCATGCCCTTCAGTTGGCGCGCCTTGACGATCATGTCCTTCAGGATCTTGTTCGCCGCGTGGCCGACGTGTAGCGTGCCGTTGGCATAGGGTGGGCCGTCGTGCAGCACGAAGCGCTCCTTGCCGCAGCGCGCATCGCGCAACTGCTTGTAGACGCCTTCGTCGTGCCACTCCTTGACCCAACCCGGCTCGCGCTTGGGCAGGTCGCCGCGCATCGGGAACGGGGTGTCGGGCAGGTTCAGCGTTGATCGGTAATCGGTCTTGGTGTCAGTGGACATGGTTGAGCTCTAATCGTTGGCCGTCGGTGCTGTCTGCTCAGCGAATGACGGTGGGTTCCAGAAGCGCCATCGCCCCTTCGGCGAGAGGGTTGGGTGAGGGGTTGCGATGCTGGATCGGCGGCCGCTGGCGAGCCCTCAGCCCGGCACTCTCCCGGCGGGCGAGGGAGAAGACGGGGTCGCCGCGCGCGCGGTCAAATAATTCGATCGCGGCTGGTCTGGCGGTGCTGCGCGGCATGGGCCGCGAGAAAGGCCCTGGCGTTCACCGTGTCGGAGTGGATCGCGGCCGTGAGTGCCTCCAGCCCGTCGTAGCGCGCTTCGTCGCGAAGTTTGTGCAGCAGTTCCACCCGCACGAGTTTACCGTAGCCCCCCTCGGCGCCGAGTGTTTCGGGCCAGGCCAGGCAATGCACCTCGAGCAGCACGCGGCCGCTGTCGTCCACCGTCGGCCGGCGGCCCAGGCTGGCCACGCCGTCGATGGGCTTTGCGGCGAGGCCATGGGTGCGCACCGCATAGATGCCCAGCGCGGCCGGCCTCCGGTGGTGGAAGCGCAGGTTCAGCGTGCGGAAGCCGTCGCTCGCGCCCGTTGCGCTCGCGCCCAGGCTGCGGCCCAGCTTTTTGCCGTGGATGACGCGGCCGCTGATGCTGTAAGGGCGGCCCAGCAGCGCTTCGGCGCCTGCCATGTCGCCGGCCGCCAGCGCCTCGCGCACGGCAGAGCTCGAGACGCGCTGCCCACGCACTTCGTAGCTGTTCATGCGTGCCACGTCGAAGCCGGCGACCTGGCCGGCGGCGTCGAGCATGGCGTAGTCGCCGGCACGCTTCGCGCCGAAGCGGAAGTCGTCGCCAACCAGCACGTATTTCGTGCCCAGGCCGCGCAGCAGCACGTCGTCGACGAAGGCCTGCGGCGCTTGCGCTGCCAAGGCGCGGTTGAAGCGCACCACCACCACCTGGTCGATGCCGCAGCGTGCCAGTTCGCTGAGCTTGTCGCGCAGCGTGGCGATGCGCGCGGGCGCGAGGTCGGGCGTCGCCGCAATGGTGGCGAAGTAGTCGCGCGGGTACGGCTCGAAGGTCATCACGCACGACGGCAGGTCGCGGTGCATGGCCTCGGAGCGCAACAGCGCCAGCATCGCCTGGTGGCCACGGTGCACGCCGTCGAAGTTACCGATCGTGAGCGCACAGGCCGGCGCGATGCCGGGGTTCTGGAAGCCGCGAAAAACTTGCATCAATCCATTATCGGGCCGGGCGCCCCGACCCTCGTAGGCCAGCACCCAAACGGCCCAAACGGCCTGCGCCACCGGGCGGCGGGTGGCATCGGTAGCCCGGCGCCGGGTGCGCCATCAGTTGGCGGGCACCTGCTTCAAGTGGCGGTAGATCAGCCCGCGTGACACGCCGAGTGCGCGCGCCGCCTTCGACACATTTCCACCGAGTTCGGCGACGGTCTGCGCGATGAGTTGGCGGTCCGAGTCGCGCAGGCTGGCGCTCGCGAGCGGGGCCGATAGCGTCGTTGCGGCGAGTGTGACCGTGGCCTCCGGGGTCGATGCGGCTGGCAATCGCCCGAGGTTGAAAAGCTGCCGCGTGCCGTCTTTCGACTGCATACGTGCGGAAAACCACACCGTCAGCCCGTTCGGCAGACGGTGCAGTGCCGCAGCGCGGCGGCGTGTGCAGGCGGCCAGCGTGTTCAGATCGAATCCGAAGCTGTCTTCCAGGCGCGTGAATGCCGTAGGGCCCGCCACGCCGAGCAGGCGCGCTGCCGCATCGTTGACCCAGGCGATGCGGCCGTTGGCCGTGACCCCGGCCAGGCCTTCGAGCGGCGTGCCGAGCAAGGACGGCGCAGTCTGCAGGTGGATCACGATGTGTTCGAGCGACTGCGCCCTCAGCAGCCGGTTCTCGATCGCGGTGGCGTGCATGCCGATCACAGCGGCTGCGTCGAAGCCGAAGGGGCGGCCCTCGCTGGTCACGTCGAGCACTCCGGCCACCTGGCCGTGCACGTCGCGGATCGGCGCGGCGGCGCAGTGCATCACCTTCACGCAACCGAAGAAGTGTTCGCCGCCGTACACCACGCTGGGCACACCGATGCGCGCCGTCAGGCCAGGCGCGTTGGTGCCCAGGTAGTCCTCGCCCAGATCCACGCCGACGCGGGCCGCGAGCGGGGTCAACACATGCTCGGCATGCGCCACCGAGCGGGTGGCGTGTACCACCACGCCCTGCGGGTCAGTCAGCAGCACGGTGCAGGCGGTGCCGGCGAGCGCGGCTTCCAGCAGGCAGAGTTCGTCGGCTGCGGTTTCGAGCAGCAGGCGGCTGCGCGCCAGCGTGGAATGCACCCGACTCTGCGTGACTGGGTTGAA
>CANJKD010000004.1 GCA_947474415.1 Burkholderiales bacterium
CGGCCTACCTTTATGCCTCGCGCGACGACCACATCGTGCCTTGGGAAGGCGCGTATCGCAGCACCGGAGTGTTGAAAGGCAAGACGCGCTTCGTGCTCGGCGCATCCGGCCACATCGCCGGTGTGATCAACCCGCCGTCCAAGGGCAAGCGCAGCCACTGGATCGGCGCTTCGAACACCTTGCCGGCGGAAGCGCAGGCCTGGTTCGGTGCCGCCAAGGAACACCCCGGAAGCTGGTGGACCGACTGGTCGGGCTGGCTCGCCGGCCACGCAGGCAAGCAGATTGCGGCGCCCAAGGTGCCGGGCGATAAAACGCACAAGGCCATCGAACCCGCGCCGGGCCGCTACGTGAAACAAAAGGCCTGACCGAGTCGACGGAAAAATTCAATTGATTCCGACTTTTCTCTGCTGAAAATCTGACCCCTGGAGACATTGCCATGACCACCGATATCGTCATCGTTGCCGCCGTCCGCACCGCCGTGGGCAAGTTCGGCGGCTCGCTCGCCAAGACGGCCGCCCCCGAACTGGGCGCGGCCGTGGTGGCCGACCTGCTGCGCCGCGCGAACCTGAGCGGCGACCAGATCAACGAGTTGATCCTCGGCCAGGTGCTGACGGCCGGCTCGGGCCAGAACCCGGCCCGCCAGACCGTCATCAAGAGCGGCCTGCCGCAAGGCGTGCCGGCATTGACCATCAACGCCGTCTGCGGCTCCGGTCTGAAGGCCGTGATGCTGGCCGCGCAGGCTATTTCGCATGGCGACTCCGAGATCATCATCGCCGGTGGCCAGGAGAACATGAGCCTGGCGCCGCACGTGCTGCCGGGCTCGCGCGACGGCATGCGCATGGGCGACTGGAAGCTGGTCGACACCATGATCGTCGACGGCCTGTTCGACGTGTACAACAAGTACCACATGGGCATCACGGCCGAGAACGTCGCGAAGAAGTACGCGATCAGCCGCGACATGCAGGACGCGCTCGCGCTCGGTTCGCAGCAGAAGGCCGCCGCCGCGCAGGAAGCAGGCCGTTTCAAGGGCGAGATCGTGCCGTTCAGCATTGCGCAGAAGAAGGGCGACCCCATCGTCTTCGCGAGCGACGAGTTCATCAACAAGAAGACCAACGCCGAAGCGCTGGCCGGCCTGCGCCCCGCGTTCGACACGGCCGGCACGGTGACGGCCGGCAATGCCTCGGGCCTGAACGACGGCGCGGCCGGCGTGGTCGTGATGACGGCCGCGAAGGCCGCGCAACTCGGCCTGAAGCCGCTGGCCCGCATCGCCAGCTACGCCACCGTGGCGATCGACCCGTCGATCATGGGCATCGGCCCGGTGCCGGCTTCGCAGAAGGCCTTGCAGCGGGCGGGCTGGAAGGCGCAAGACCTCGACCTGCTCGAAATCAACGAGGCCTTTGCGGCGCAGGCCTGCGCCGTGAACAACGAAATGGGCTGGGACACGAGCAAGGTCAACGTGAACGGTGGCGCGATCGCCATCGGCCACCCGATCGGCGCGTCGGGCTGCCGCATTCTGGTGACTCTTCTGCACGAGATGCAGCGCCGCGATGCGAAGAAGGGCATCGCTTCGCTGTGCATCGGCGGTGGCATGGGAGTTGCACTGTGCGTTGAGCGCTAGTCCGCAATTCAAAGGGCGTTGCGCGTCGCGCGGCGCCTCAATAGACAGATCAACAGGAGCAGAAAATGAGCAAGAAAGTTGCATACGTCACTGGCGGCATGGGTGGCATCGGAACGACGATGTGCCAGCGCCTGCACCAGGACGGGTTCACGGTCATCGCGGGTTGCGGCCCGAGCCGTGACCACGCGAAGTGGCTGGGCGAGCAGGCGGCACTGGGCTTCAGCTTCCACGCGTCGGTCGGCAACGTCGGTGACTGGGACTCGACGGTCGCCGCATTTCAGAAAGTGAAGGCCGAACACGGGCCTGTGGACGTGCTCGTGAACAACGCCGGCATCACGCGCGACGGCATGTTCCGCAAGATGAGCCGTGCCGACTGGGACGCGGTGATCGAGACCAACCTCACGAGCCTGTTCAACGTGACCAAGCAGGTCATCGACGACATGGTCGACCGGGGCTGGGGCCGCATCGTCAACATCAGTTCGGTGAATGGCGAGAAGGGCCAGTTCGGCCAAACCAATTACTCAGCCGCCAAGGCCGGCATGCACGGTTTCACGATGGCGCTGGCGCAAGAGGTGGCGAACAAGGGCGTGACGGTGAACACCGTGAGCCCCGGCTATATCGCGACCGACATGGTGAAGGCGATCCGCCAGGACGTGCTCGACAAGATCATCGCCGGAATCCCCGTGAAGCGCCTGGGCACCCCGGCCGACATCGCGTCGATGGTGTCGTGGGTGGCGTCGGATGAATCGGGCTTCGCGACGGGCGCTGATTTCTCGGTCAACGGCGGGTTGCATATGGGGTAGAGCGCGAAGCGAAGGGCGAGGGGCCCCGTTCGCGGGGATCGACCAGCGCAGCGATCGGCGAGTGACGCGGGCTCAATGCCCGCGTCACGAGGAACACTGGCGGCAAGTCAGAACAAATTTCCCACGTTCAGCAAGGTCAACACCCCGAGCAACGCGAAGATGGCCGCCGCAATGCCGTGCACCAGCCGCATCGGCACCTTGCGCGCGAGCCGGTCGCCAACGAACACCGCCGGCACGTCGGCGATCAGCATGCCCAGCGTGGTGCCCGCCACCACCGCCACCAGATCCTGATAGCGCGCCGCCAGCGCCACCGTTGCAATCTGCGTCTTGTCGCCCATCTCGGCAAGGAAGAACGCGATCAGCGTGGTACCGAACACGCCGAAGCGGGGCGCCGTGCCGGCGGCGGCGTCGTCGAGTTTGTCGGGCACCAGCATCCAGCCGGCCATCGCGATGAACGACACGCCGATGACCCAGCGCAGCACCTCGGCGCCGAGTGTCTGCGCGACCCATGCGCCCACCAGCCCGGCGGTGGCGTGGTTCGCGAGCGTGGCCACCAGAATACCGAGCACGATGGGCACAGGCTTGCGGAACTTCACTGCCAGCAGCACCGCCAGCAACTGCGTCTTGTCGCCCATTTCACCGAGCGCGACCACGCCGGTGGACACGAGGAAAGCTTCCATGCCGGCCACGGCTCAGCCCGCCCCGATTGCGCTGCGCGCCGCGGCGGCCAGGCCGGTCGCACTGCCATCCCACTCCAGACCGAGTTGCGGCAACTCGCTGCCGGTGTAGTTACGCTTCATCGACTGGGCGTAGATCGGGTCGTAGTGGTTGACGAGCAGGTCACGCACCACATCGGCCGTGTACCCGGACCGTGCGGCCTCCTGCCAAGCGTTCACGACCTCATTGCCACGCAGCGCCCGCAGGGCATCGAGGCGTTCGCAGAATGCGACCGTGTCGGTCACGAAGAAGTCGTAGTCCTCGATCAGCAGCGCCACCCGCGCTGCCAGCGGAAGTTCGAGTCGGAGGCAGGCAGCCGCCCGCATGCGCTCGATCAGCGCCGGTGGCACGCGCAGGTCGCCGACCTTCTTGCTCTCGCTCTCGACGAACACCGGGCGGGCCGGGTCGAAGTGGCTCAATGCGTTCCATACACGCGAGTCGAACTGCTTCTGGCTCGGCTGCGGGCTGCCAGGCACGAGCCCGAGCACCGAGCCGCGGTGGTTCGCGAGTTCCTCCAGATCGAGCACCTGTGCGCCCTGGGTGCGCAGCACCTGCAGCAGCCGGCTCTTGCCGGAGCCGGTGCTGCCGCACACCACGCGGTAGCTGAAGCGCGCAGGCAACTCTTCAAGCGCCTGCAGCACGGCACGCCGGTATTCGCGGTAGCCGCCTTCGAGCAGGTGGACGCGAAAGCCGATCTGGCCCAGCACCATCGCGAGCGAGCCGCTGCGCTTGCCACCGCGCCAGCAGTACACCAGCGGCTTCCAGTCGCGGGGCTTGTCGAACACGTCTCGCTCGATGTGGTCGGCGATGTTACGCGCGACCAGCGCAGCGCCGCGCTTCTGCGCCACGAAGGGCGAGATCTGCTTGTATTCGGTGCCCACGAGTTGGCGCTGCGCGTCGTTAAGTGAAGGCCAGTTCACCGCGCCGGGCAGGCGGTCTTCGGCGAACTCGCTCTCTGAGCGCGCATCGATGATGGTGCTGAAGTCGGCCAGCCGTGCGAGCGCCTCTGCGGCGGGAATGGTCAGCAACATGCGGCGGGGTTCTCGGGGGTTCGCGCGGGTTGTCGGTAGCGCGGGGGCGGGAGTCAAGCGGCCAGCGCGTCCAGCAATTCGGTTTCGATCTGCAGCTGCATGCGGTTTTGCTGCAAGCTGGGGCCGTCGATCAGGAAGGTGTCTTCAACGCGCTCGCCCAGCGTCGTGATCTTCGCGAGTTGCAGGTTGATGTGGTGGCGCGCCAGCACCCTTGCAATCGAGAACAGAAGGCCGAAGCGGTCGCTCGCCGACACGCCCAGCAGCCAGCGCTGCGCCCGTTCGTCGGGCCGCAGCGTGATGCGCGGCGTGATCGGGAACGACTTCACGCGGCGCGAGATGCGGCCACGGATCGGTTCGGGCAGCTGCCCGTCGGCCTTGAGCGCGAGCGTGAGTTGCGTTTCAACGTACGAGATCAGGTCACGGTATTGAACGCCGAGCGAATGTTGGTCGATCTGCGGGCTGTTGACCTGGAAGGTGTCGAGCGCATAGCCGGTGCGCGTGGTGTGAACCTTGGCATCCAGGATGTTGAAGCCTGCGCTGTCGAAGTAGCCGCAGATGCGCGCGAACAGGTCTTGTTGGTCGGGCGCGTACACCAGCACTTGCAGGCCTTCACCGAGTGGCGACAAGCGTGCCTGCACGACGGGTTCGGTGGACTCGACGAAATGGTGCAGTGAACGCGTGTGCCAGGCGATGTCGGCTGCGTCGTGGCGCGCGAAGTAGCTGAGTTCCAGCGTCTTCCACAGCGCGGTCTCGGTGCCCAGCGGCAGCGACAGCAGGTTCAGCGCATGGCGCGCCTCCAGCTTGCGCGCCTCGACCTCGGCGTCGAGGTTGGGGCGCGCCCCGCCCAGGGCACGCAGCGTGACGCGGTACAGGTCCTCGAGCAGCTTGCCCTTCCAGGCATTCCACACCTTCGGGCTGGTGCCGCGGATGTCGGCCACCGTCAGCAGATACAACGCGGTGAGGTAGCGCTCGGAGCCGACGAGTTTGGCGAAGGCCTCGATCACGTCCGGGTCGGACAGGTCTTCTTTCTGCGCGATGCGCGACATCGTCAAATGCGATTCGACCAGGAACTCGATCAGCTGCGTGTCTTCGCGTTCCACGCCGTGGTCACGGCAGAAGCGCCGCACCTCCTGGCCGCCCAGCACGGAATGGTCACCGCCGCGGCCCTTGGCCACGTCGTGGAACAGGGCGGCCACATAGAGTACCCAGGGCTTGTCGAAGGTGGACGCCAGCTGCGAACAGAACGCGTACTCGTGGGCATGCTCGGGGATGAAGAAACGCCGCATGTTGCGCACCACCATCAGGATGTGCTGGTCGACTGTGTAGACGTGGAACAGGTCGTGCTGCATCTGTCCGACGATGCGGCGGAACACCCACAGGTAGCGGCCCAGCACGCTGGTCTGGTTCATCAGCCGCAGCGCATGGGTCTGGCCTTCGGGCTCCTTCAGAATCTGCATGAAAATGGCGCGGTTCACCGGGTCATGGCGGAACTTCGAGTCCATCAGGTCGCGAGCGTTGTAGAGCGCGCGCAGGGTGCGGGCCGAAAAGCCCTTCGGCCCCACCGTCTGCTGGTAGACCAGGAAGGTCTCCAGGATCGCGTGCGGGTCGCGCTGGTACAGGTCGTCGCTGGCCACTTCGAGCATGCCGCCGCGTTCAAGGAACTTGGCGTTGATCGGGCGCATCGGCGCGTCTTGCGAGCCCAGGATGCGCTCCTCGATGTTCAGCATCAGGATCTGGTTCAGCTGGGTCACCGCCTTGGCGGCCCAGTAGTAGCGCCGCATCAGCACTTCCGAGGCGCGCTGCGCCTTCGTGTTGCGGTAGCCGAAGCTTTCGGCCACGGCAGTCTGCAGGTCGAACACCAGCCGGTCTTCGCGACGCCCGGCAATGATGTGCAACTGGGCGCGGATCAACTTCAGCAGGCCTTCGTTGCGGTTCAACTGCTTGACTTCGAACGGCGTGATCAGGCCAGCCGCCGCCAGCGCGCTCCAGCTCTTGCCCAGGCCTGCCGCGCGCGCCACCCAGATCACCACTTGCAGGTCGCGCAGGCCGCCCGGGCTTTCCTTGCAGTTGGGTTCAAGCGAGTAGGGCGTGTCTTCGAACTTTTGGTGCCGCTGCACCATCTCCAGCGACTTGGCGCGCAGAAAGCCCTTTGCGTCCATCGCCTTCGTGTTGGCGTGGCGGAAGGTATTGAAGACCCGCCGCGAGCCGCACAGGTAGCGCGATTCGAGCAGGGCCGTCTGCACTGTCAGGTCGCTGGCCGCCATCGCGATGCATTCGCCCACGGTGCGCACGCTGGAGCCGATCTCCAGACCGATGTCCCAGCAGGCGGTGATGAAGGCCTCGATCGACGCCTTCATCGCACCCGATTCGGCGCTGCCATGGCTGGGCGGCAACAGCACGAGCACGTCGACATCGGAGTGCGGGAACAACTCGCCACGGCCGCAGCCGCCGACCGCCAGCAGTGCGGCGCCCTCGGGCATCGCAGCGTGCTGCCACAGCAGCAGCAAGGTCTGGTCGACGTGCTTGCCCAGGTCGCGAATCAGGCGCGTTGCCGCCGGCGCCGTCGGGCGAACCTTGCGAAAGCGTTCGAGCAACGCTTGCTTGCCCTCGCGGAAACGGGCGCGCATCTCACCCACATTTGCCGCCACCGTCAGGTTCGAATTCACGGCCAGCGCAGCACCGCCATCGGCCGGCGTCGGCGTCTCCACCATCGTGGCCATCGCTGGGGGCGCGCGCGTCAGGCGCCGACGAAAGCCGGCGTCGGCGGGCTGCCGCTGGACAGTGTCATCACTTCATAGCCGGTGTCGGTGACAAGAATCGTGTGCTCCCACTGCGCCGACAGCGAACGGTCTTTGGTGACGATGGTCCAGCCGTCGCCGGTTTCGCGGATGTCACGCTTGCCGGCGTTGATCATCGGCTCGATCGTGAACATCATGCCGGGCACCAGTTCTTCCAGCGTGCCGGGCCGGCCGTAATGCAGCACCTGAGGTTCTTCATGAAATTTCTGGCCGATGCCGTGGCCGCAGAACTCGCGCACCACCGAGAAGCCGTTGGCTTCGGCGAAGGTCTGGATCGTGTGGCCGATGTCGCCGAGGCGCACGCCGGGCTTGACCTTGGCGATGCCTTTCCACATGGCGTCGTAGGTGAACTGGCACAGGCGTTTCGCGGCGATCGACCCTTCCCCGACGACGAACATGCGGCTCGTGTCGCCATGCCAGCCGTCCTTGATGACGGTCACGTCGATGTTGACGATGTCGCCGTTCTTCAGCGGCCGGTCGTTCGGAATGCCGTGGCAGACCTGGTGGTTGATCGAGGTGCAGATCGACTTCGGGTAGGGCGTGTAGCCCTGCGGCGTGTAGTTCAGCGGCGCGGGAATGGCCTGTTGAACATTGACGATGTGGTCGTGCGCGAGCTGATCGAGCTGCTCGGTGGAAACGCCGGGTTTCACATACGGCGTGAGCATGTCCAGAACCTCGGAAGCCAGGCGCCCGGCGATGCGCATGGCTTGCGCATCGGCGGCGGTTTTGATCGTGATGGTCATGGGGGGATTATCTCAGGCCGGAACGAAGCACCTGCGAAGCTGTGAGAAGAAGGCCTGAGAGCGAGTCGCCTGCGCTGCGCAGTTGCACAGGCGCTTCGCTTCGGCGACTCATCGGCACCGTAAACTCGCGGGTTTCCACCGTGGCGGTCCCGCGTTCGCCCCGGCCTTGCGTCATCTTCCGCCCGAGCCCGCCGCGTGACCTCTTCTTCGCAGAACCTGTTTCACTTCGAGGGCGGCAACGCGCTGTCCGGTTTTCGCGCCCAGGCCTTGTTGCCAAAGCTGCAGGCGGTCAGCCCGAACATCAAGGGCGTGGCCGCGCGCCATGTGCATTGGGTGTGCAGCGCGGCGCCTCTGGCTGCTGATGAGCAGCACAAGCTCGAAGCCCTGCTGCGCTACGGCGACGCCTACGAAGGGCCGACGGACGGCACGCTGATCGTTGTGGCGCCGCGCCTGGGCACGGTCTCGCCGTGGGCCTCGAAGGCCACTGACATCGCGCACAACTGTGGCCTGGGTGTGCGCCGTGTCGAGCGCGTCACCGAGTACCGGCTGACGTTGAAGACCGGCCTGCTGGGTGGCTTGCTGGGCGGCGCGCTGGGTGGTGAGAAGGCACTGACCGACGAAGAACTGCAGGCCGCTGCCGCGCTGCTGCACGACCGCATGACCGAGAGCGTGCTGGCCGGCCGCGAAGCGGCGGTGCACCTGTTCGACGAACAGCCGGCGGAACCGCTCGAACACGTCGATGTGCTGGGAGAAGGCCGTGCCGCGCTGGCGCGCGCGAACACCGAGTTCGGCCTGGCGCTGTCGCTTGATGAGATCGACTACCTCGTTGATGCCTTCGTCGCGTTGAAGCGCAACCCTTCTGATGTCGAGCTGATGATGTTCGCGCAGGCCAACAGCGAGCATTGCCGCCACAAGATCTTCAACGCCGAGTTCCGCATCGACGGCGCGCTGCAAGAGCGCTCGATGTTCCAGATGATCCGCAACACCGAGGCGCTGAACCCGCAGCACACGGTCGTGGCCTACAGTGACAACGCCTCGGTGATGGAGGGCGGCACCGTTGAGCGCTGGCTGCCGCAGGGCTACACCAACGCGCCGCTGTACGCGGCGCGCAGCGAGACGGTGCATGTGCTGATGAAAGTCGAGACGCACAACCACCCGACCGCGATCTCGCCGTTCCCTGGTGCATCGACCGGTGCCGGCGGCGAAATCCGCGACGAAGGCGCGACCGGCCGCGGCTCGAAGCCGAAGGCCGGCATCACCGGCTTCAGCGTCTCGAACCTGCACCTGCCCGGTACCGATGAGCCGTGGGAACAGCTGCGCTACGGCAAGCCGGCCCACATCGCGAGCCCGCTGCAGATCATGATCGACGGCCCGCTCGGCGGCGCCGCGTTCAACAACGAATTCGGCCGGCCGAACCTGGGCGGCTACTTCCGCGTCTATGAGCAGACCGTGAACGGCCAGCGCCGCGGCTACCACAAGCCCATCATGATCGCCGGCGGCCTGGGCTCGATCTCGGCCTCGCAGACGCACAAGATCGCGTTCCCTGCCGGCACGCTGCTGATCCAGCTCGGCGGGCCCGGCATGCGCATAGGCATGGGTGGTGGCGCGGCCAGTTCGATGGCCGCCGGCGCAAATGCCGCGGCGCTCGATTTCGACTCGGTGCAGCGCGGCAACCCCGAGATCGAGCGGCGCGCGCAGGAGGTCATCAACCACTGCTGGGCACTCGGCCGGGACGACGACGGCCCCAGCGGTGGCCGCAACCCGATTCTCGCGATTCATGACGTCGGCGCGGGCGGCATCTCGAACGCCTTCCCCGAGTTGGTCGATGGTGCCGGCAAGGGCGCGCGCTTCGACCTGCGCCAGGTGCCGCTCGAAGCGTCGGGCCTGGCGCCGAAGGAAGTCTGGTGCAACGAGAGCCAGGAACGCTACGTGATGGCGGTGTCGCCCGAGGCGCTGCCGATCTTCCGCACGATGTGCGAGCGCGAGCGCTGCCCGTTCGCCGTGGTGGGTGTGACGACCGAGGAACGTGAGCTGGTGCTCGAAGACGGCCCCGGCGGCGAGCGCTCGATCGCGATGCCGATGGACGTGCTGCTCGGCAAGCCGCCGAAGATGCTGCGCGACGTGACCCGCGTGCTGCATGCGTCGCCCGAACTCGACCTGACCGACGTGTTGCTGGAGCGGGTGGCGTTCGATGTGCTGCGCCACCCGACGGTCGCCAGCAAGCGCTTCCTGATCACGATTGGTGACCGAACCGTGGGTGGCCTGAACAGCCGCGACCAGATGGTCGGCCCCTGGCAGGTGCCGGTGGCCGATTGCGCCGTCACGCTGGCCGATTTCACCGGCTTTCGCGGCGAGGCCATGAGCATCGGCGAGCGCACGCCGCTGGCCGCGCTGAACGCGCCGGCCTCAGGCCGCATGGCGGTCGGTGAGGCGATCACGAACCTGCTCGCCGCGCCCTTCGAACTGGCGCGCGTCAAGCTCAGCTGCAACTGGATGGCGGCCTGCGGCGAGCCGGGTGAAGACGCGGCCCTGTACGACACCGTCACCGCGATCGGCATGGAACTGTGCCCTGCGCTGGGCATCAGCGTGCCGGTCGGCAAGGATTCGCTGTCGATGCGCACGCGCTGGTCCGACGGTGAAGCAGGTTCCGGTACGGGGTGCGGCGAAACGAAGCAGGTCACCGCCCCGGTGAGCCTGATCGTCACCGCCTTCGCCACGCTCGCCGACGTGCGCGCCACGCTCACGCCGCAGCTCCAGCCGGGCGATACGACACTGGTGCTTATCGACCTCGGCAACGGCCATAACCGCATGGCCGGTTCGATGCTGGCGCAGGTGCTGAACCAGTTCGGCAGCACGGTGCCCGACCTCGACGAGCCGGCGCAATTGAAGGCGTTCGTCAACGCCATCAACCGCCTGCGCGAGCAAGGCAGCTTGCTCGCCTACCACGACCGCAGCGACGGCGGCTTGTGGGCCACGGCCTGCGAAATGGCCTTCGCCGGCCAGCTCGGCGTGAGTCTGAACGTCGACATGCTCATCACCGAAGGCGACGGCATCACCGACAGCCGCGCCGAATATGGCGACTCGAAGAACTGGGCTTTGCAGGTCAGCACGCGCCGCAGCGAACTCACGCTGCGCGCGTTGTTCAGCGAGGAACTCGGCGCCGTGATCCAGGTGCCGACGGCCGTGCGTAACGAGGTCATGCAGACCCTGCGCGAGTTCGGCCTGAGCAAGCACAGCCACTTCATCGGCAAGCCGAACGACCGCGCCACGGTGGAGGTCTGGCGCGACGCGAAGTCGGTGTTTCGTGCGCCGCTGCGCGACCTGCACCAGGCTTGGGACGATGTGAGCTGGCGCATCGCCAGGCTGCGCGACAACCCGGCCAGCGCCGACGCCGAGCACGACGCCGTGGGCCGGGCCGGTGACGCCGGGCTGCATGTCAGGCTGAGCTTCGACGCCAGCGTCGACGCGCTTGCACATCTCACCGCGCCCTTCCTCAACCTGACGCGGCCGAAGCTCGCGGTCCTGCGCGAGCAGGGCGTGAACAGCCACCTGGAGATGAGCTTTGCGATGCACCGCGCCGGCTTCGACACCTTCGACGTGCACATGAGCGACCTGCAAGCCGGCCGCGCGCAACTTGGCCAGTTCCAGGGCTTCGTGGCCTGCGGCGGTTTCAGCTACGGCGACACCCTGGGCGCCGGTGAAGGCTGGGCGCGTTCGGTGATGTTCAACCCGGTGCTCGCCGAGCAGTTCGCGGCCTTCTTCAACCGCAGCGACACCTTTGCGCTGGGTGTGTGCAACGGCTGCCAGATGATGGCTGCGCTGTCGCCCATCATCCCCGGCGCGCAGGCCTGGCCGAAGTTCACGCGCAACAAGAGCGAACAGTTCGAGGCGCGCCTGAGCCTGGTCGAGGTGCTCGACAGCCCGTCGATCTTCTTCACGGGCATGGCTGGCAGCCGCCTGCCGGTGGCGGTGGCGCACGGCGAAGGCTTCGCCGACTTCTCGCAGCGTGGCGATGAAGAGGCCGTGCACCGCGCGATGCGCTTCGTCGACCACGCCGGCGCGGCCACCGAGGCCTACCCGTTCAACCCGAACGGCAGCCCGCAGGGCCTGACCGCAGTGACCACGCCCGACGGCCGCTTCACGGTGCTGATGCCGCACGCCGAGCGCGTCTTCCGCAATGTGCAGATGAGCTGGACCGACGGCGAGCCCAGCGCGGCGAGCCCGTGGACCCGCATGTTCGGCAATGCGCGCGTCTGGCTGGGCGCGAGTGTTTGATCGAAGCCACCACGGAGCCCGCGATATGCACCAATCGCCCGTCAAATTCCTGGTCCCGATCGAAACGTCCGGAAGCATGGTGGCGCGCCTGTTCGACGCGCAGCGCCAGCAGGTGAACGAGATCGATGCGCCGACGGAAGAGGTGGCCATGATGACCGCCGGCCTGACACCGGCTCACGGTGCCGATGACCCGGCCTGGGCCACGGCACTGGCCGGGCACAACGCGGCCGAGCGTCGTGCGGCAGCGGCTTATTCGCTGCCCATTTGACCACCCGGTTGGCCCGCCTCATCCCCGACGAGAAGGCGCAGCGCCCGAGCGCTGGCGGCATCGGCCGGGAACAGCGTTTCGAGGGCCAGCGCCGACAGCGTGATGTAGACCGGCGGGCCGAACCCGGTGGTCGTGCTGATGAACCACAGCGTGCCTGAAGGCGTGGACTGCAGCAGGGGGACGACGACGGCGGTTTCGAGCCATATCGAGCTGGAGTTCATGGCGCTGCAGCGGGCTTGCGCTATCGTCGCTGCGTGATCCGCCTGACGCCCGCAAACCCTGAGATCCCTGCGCCGCCACCAGAACGCCAGCGGTTTGATCGCCTCGATGCCTTGCGCGCGGTGGCCATCGTCTGGATGGCGATGTTCCACTTCGGCTTCGACCTGAACCACTTCGGCTTCACGCGCCAGAACTTCTACGCCGACCCGTTCTGGACCACGCAGCGCACCTGCATCCTCAGCGTGTTCCTGTTCTGCGCCGGCCTGGGCCAGGCCATCGCCGTCGAACAGGGCCAGGCCTGGCCGCGCTTCTGGCGCCGCTGGGCGCAGGTGGCGGCGTGCGCGGTGGCGGTCAGCCTCGGCTCATGGTTCGTTTTCCCGCGCAGCTTCATCAGCTTCGGCGTGCTGCACTGCATCGCGCTGGCGCTGATCGCGATGCGCCTGAGCGCGGGTGCCGGACGTGGCTTGTGGTTGCTGGGTCTGGTGGCCTTGCTGCTGCCGAGGGTTTGGCACGACCCATGGTTCGACAGCCGCTTCACGAACTGGGTCGGCCTGGTGACGCGCAAGCCCGTCGCCGAAGACTACGTCCCGCTGCTTCCCTGGCTGGGCGTGATGTGGTGGGGCATGGCGGCCGGCCAATGGGTGCTGGCGCGGCGGCGCCATTGGCTCACCGGGCGTTTGCCTGCGTGCCTCGAGCCGCTGGCCGTGCTCGGCCGCTGGAGCCTGAGCTTCTACATGCTGCACCAGCCGCTGTTGTTTGGTGTGCTGATGGCAGTCAACGCCCTGCGCCACTGAGGCGTCGCCCGCCATGAAGACGACGCCGCAGCGTCACATGCAAGCCCTGCGCTCGTTGCACCAGCGCCATCGCGCCCTCAACGAGACAGCCTGAACCACAGCGTCCAGGCCGCTGTGGCCTTCTCGAGGCTCAGCCTTGCCATAGCCGTGGCCATGGCCAGCGCGGGTGCGCTGACGGCCAGTGCCTGCGGCGTCAGCGGCACCGGACCCCACCGTTTGAAGACACGATGGTCAATGTGATCAAGGACAACAGCTTGAACAGCAAGAGCGTGCCGATCTGCGTGCAGAGTCTCGACCCAGCCAGCCTGAAGCACATGCGCTCGATTGGCCTGGCCAACCAGGTCGTGCAACTCGTCGATGGCAACGATGTCGACTACAAGACCGGCGCGGTGATTTACCAGGCCAGCGACGTGCACGACTTCGTCGATGGCCGCCCCTACAGCTGGGCCTTGCCACGCGGCGGGCGATATGTCGACGCCATGTCGACACCGGCCGGGCTGGCCGATATCAAGCCTGCGCCGACGGCATCGGGCCCTGGAAGCCGCAGCTCATGTCTTTGACGGCGTCGCGCTTTAAGGTCACCAACACCGAGGGCAGCCCGCACACGGGTTCACGGGCCGATGTCAATACCTTCGCACCGACCACCGCTGGTGGCGGATGTCCACAAGGCCGGTCTGTTCGTACCCACCGACACGTTTCGCACCGAGAGCAAGTACCGCGCCAGCTTCTACAAGGGTGACCCGAGCGCCGAGTCCCCGATGTTTTTCAGGGCCAGTGTCGACGGCGTCTTCACCGACTTCGCCAACACGGGTTTCGCAGCGCGCACGGCCTGCCTGAAAGAGACGGGCCGCTGACCGACAGCGTCAGCCTGCGGCGGCGGCCGCGCGCAGGCGCTCGGCGGCGCCGTCGATCGCCGCCTTCAACTCGGCGTAGCTGTTCGTCACCGGGAACTGCGGGAATTGCGCGGTGATGGCAGCCGGCGCATGGATGAAGAAGCCGGCATGCGCGGCGGTCAGCATGCCGGTGTCGTTGTACGAGTCGCCGGCCGCGATCACCTGGTAGTTCAGCCCGCGCATCGCATTCACCGCATGGCGCTTCTGGTCAGGCTGACGCAGCACATGGCGGCGCACGAAGCCTGCGGCATCGATCTCCAGCTTGTGGCACAACAGTGTCGGCCAGGCGAGTTGCTGCATCAACGGCTGCGCGAATTCGTAGAAGGTGTCGGACAGGATCAGCACCTGGTAGCGGCTGCGCAGGTCATCGAGGAAGGCGCGCGCCCCTTCCATCGGGCCCATGCCGGCAATCACGTTCTGGATGTCGACGAGCTTGAGTTGGTGCTGCGCAAGCAGGCCGATGCGGTCGTTCATCAGCTGGTCGTAGTCGGGCTCGTCGCGGGTGGTGCGGGCCAGTTGCGGGATGCCGGTGCGTTTCGAGAATTCGATCCAGATTTCAGGGACGAGCACGCCCTCCATGTCGAGGCAGATCATTTGCATGTGGGCAGTTCCTGAAGCGAATCGGGTGGGCGGGTTGGACGGCGGACGGCGCGGATCGTACCCGACGGGCTGCCGGTACCATTGACCCATGAGCAAACAGATTCTCTTCGGCTTTCACGCCGTCACGGTGCGCCTCAAGTCGGCGCCGAAGTCGGTGATCGAGATCCATGTCGAGACCAGCCGGCGCGACCAGCGCATGCGCCAGTTCGTCGAACGTGCGAAAGATGCCGGTGCGAAGCTGATCGACAGTGATGACGAGCGCCTGCAGAAGCTGTGCGGTTCGCACCGTCACCAGGGCGTGGTGGCGCGGTGCGAGTTGATCGCGATCAGCCATTCGCTCGACGACACGCTCGATGCGATCGAAAGTCCGCTGCTGCTGCTCGTGCTTGACGGCATCACCGACCCGCACAACCTCGGCGCCTGCCTGCGCGTGGCCGATGGCGCCGGCGTGCACGCGGTGATCGCACCGAAGGACCATGCGGTGGGCATCAATGCCACCGTGGCCAAGGTGGCCAGCGGCGCGGCCGACACCGTGCCCTACTTCATGGTCACGAACCTGGCGCGCACATTGAAGGAATTGAAGGAGCGTGACATCCGCATCATCGGCACCTCGGACGACGCGCAGCAGTCGCTCTACGACGTCGACCTGACGGGCCCGGTGGCGCTGGTGCTGGGCGCCGAAGGCAGCGGCATGCGCCAACTCACGAGCAAGAACTGCGACGAGCTGGTGCGGCTGCCGATGGCCGGTGCGGTGGAAAGCCTGAACGTGTCGGTGGCCAGTGGCGTGTGCCTCTATGAAGCGGTGCGCCAGCGGCTGAAGGCTGCAACCTGAACCTTCCTCATCGACGCTACGGAGAAGCCCCATGCCAGTCATCGACGTCAAGCACCCACTCGTCAAGCACAAGGTCGGCCTGCTGCGCGAGAACGACATCTCGACGAAGAAATTCCGTGAGCTGACGAACGAACTCGCACGCCTGCTCACCTACGAAGCCACCGCCGACTTCCCGCTCGAGAAGACCACCATCGCGTGTTGGAGCGGGCCGACCGAAATCGACCAGATCAGCGGCCGCAAGGTCACGGTCGTGCCCATCCTGCGGGCGGGGCTGGGCATGCTCGACGGCGTGCTCGACATGATCCCGAGCGCCAAGGTCAGCGTGGTCGGCCTGAGCCGCAACCACGAAACGCTGCAGCCGGAAAACTACTTCGAGAAGTTCGTCGGCCAGCTCGACGAGCGCACCGCCCTCATCATCGACCCGATGCTCGCCACTGCCGGTTCGATGATCGCCACCGTGAGCCTGCTGAAGGCGCGCGGCTGCAAGGACATCCGCGCGCTCGTGCTGGTGGCCGCCCCCGAAGGCGTGAAGGCCTTGGATGACGCACACCCGGACGTGCGCTGCTGGACGGCCGCGATCGACAGCCACCTGAACGAGGTCGGCTACATCATTCCGGGTCTCGGCGACGCGGGCGACAAGATCTTCGGCACGAAGTGAGTCTTGCTGTTGCGGCGGTCGGTCCGCAGCATCGGCGGCACCAATTCACGCCGCAACCCCGGGTCGCTTTTTTTTACGAAACTTGACCGACTGTGTCTTGTGCTCGTAACAACCGGCTTC
>CANJKD010000005.1 GCA_947474415.1 Burkholderiales bacterium
CCTCGTGGAGCATACGTTACAAACTATTATGGCACTACATTTCACTCTTTGAGCGACCCCCAGCATCCATGCGGGCTAGCGGCCGACGAGATCGGGAAACGGGCCGGAAAGTGACAAAGTCGGGCTAAGGGACTCAACTCATTTTGACCACTCGCGCACTTCGCCGCCTGCTTGCCCAACGTCAATTCCCGGCACACCGCAACGGCCTGAACCCTTGTACATTAGCTGCCGATACACATGCAGGGGGTTTGACATGGCGGTCGCCGAAGCGTTACTGGAGCGCAAGCTTCATTCCTTGACCTTGCCGCTGGCACTGGTGTTGCCGGGCGGGCGGCGCATTGGCGCGGTCGATGCGGCGGTAACGTTGCGGTTGAACGAACTCCGACCACTGGCCCACCTCGCCTCCGGCGCGGTGGGCCGGGTGGCTCAAGACTATGTCGAAGGCCGGCTCGACTTCGACGGCAGTGCGCGCGACCTGGTACGGATGGCCGCGCAAATGGTCGGCACCGACCCCACGCATGTCGACACCCGCATCGCCCCGCTGAACTGGTGGCGCGAGATCAAGCAACAAGCCCGCTCGCGCGCCCGCCACCACCGCGAGGCCGACGCAAAGCAGGTGCAGCAGCACTACGACGTGTCTGACGACTTCTATGCACTCTGGCTCGACCCGAAGCGCCTCTACTCCTGTGCCTACTTCGCCGAAGGGCGCATGGCCCTCGCGCAGGCACAGGAGGCCAAGCTCGACCACATCTGCCGCAAGCTGATGCTGCACCCCGGCGAGCGCTTCCTCGACGTCGGCGCCGGCTGGGGCGGGCTGCTGCTGTGGGCGGCCGAGCACTACCGCGTGCAGGCGCACGGCATCACGCTGAGCCGCAACCAGCATGCGCACGTGAGTCGACTGATTGCCGAGCGCGGGCTGCAGGGGCAGGTCACGATCGAGCTGTGCGACTACCGTGAACTCGACGCGCGCGCGCCCTTCGACAAGATCGCCTCGGTCGGCATGTTCGAGCATGTCGGCCGGGCGCAGTTGCCGGCCTACTTCGAGACGCTGCGCCGCCTGCTGAAGCCCGGTGGCCTGCTGATGAACCACGGCATCACGGCCGGCGGCACCCGAAACCACCAGCTCGGCGCTGGCATGGGCGACTTCATCGAGCGCTACATCTTCCCCGGCGGCGAGCTGCTCCACGTCTCGAAGGTGGCCGAAGTGATGAGCGAGGCGGGGCTCGAACCGCTGGACCTGGAGAACCTACGCCCGCATTACGCGCGCACGCTGTGGGCCTGGAGCGACGCGCTCGAAGCCCATCTCGTCAGCGCCCGCCGCCTCACTGACGAGCGCGTGGTGCGTGCCTATCGCCTCTACCTGGCGGGCAGCGCCATGGCGTTCGAACAGGGCTGGGTGAGCCTGTTCCAGATCCTCGCGTCGCGCCCGACCGGCCGCGTTGCCGAGGGGCCGATGCGCGGCGCACAATCCTCGTTCCCTTTCACTCGCGGCTACATGTATTCGCCCGACGCCGCTGCAGCTGCAGCTGCGGCATGATCTACAAGTTCAAGAGCAAGGCCGCCGGTGACGTCATCATGATGGGCCCGTCCGGCGACGACGTGCTGCGTCTGATCGGCAAGGCGGCAGCCGCAAAAGGCATCATCGAAGTGGCGGCGATGGCCGCCGCGATGAGCGCCATCGGGCACGCCGTCGCGGCCGACGAAGCCGCCCGTGCGCAGGCCGAGACGGATGCCGCTGGCGAAGGCCGCAGCTTGGCGCCGCGCGAGGGCGTGAGCCTGCGCCAGCGCGCGTGGCCGCTGGTCGAGATGATGAAGCGTTCGATGGCCGAAGGCGCCGACATCGTCTGGGGTGTTTGACCGCCGCCCCGACCCCGCAGTGATCCCGCGTTGCCACGGCCGCAGGGCCGCCGGCCGCAACCCCGACAGGAGTTTTCGATGCCACTGTGGAGCGACCGCTGGGCCAACGGCGAACGCATTGCGGCCCGCTTTGCGGCGGGCCAACCCGCAGCGGATGGCGCCACCGCCTTCGCACACAACCTGAACCCGCACGTGGTCTGGAACGAGGTGCCGGCCGACCTGGCGCGGGTCGACTTCATGCACTGGGTGCTGGTGGACCGGCCCACCACGCTCACGCAGTTCGACGAAGGCGTCTTCAGCCGCGGCTTCACCCCCCAGCGCAAGCCCGGCCCGGACGTCGAGGTGGCGGGCGCCCGCCCTGCGCGCCGGGGCTTGAACGACTTCAGCGGCTGGTTTTCTGGCAACGTTGACATGGCCGGCGACTACTTCGGCCACGACAGCCCGTACCCGCCGTTCAACGATTCGCGGGTCCACCACGATGTGTTCACGGTGTATGCACTCCGCTTCGCCCGCGCACCGGTCGGAGGCCGCTTCAGCGGCGTGCAGGCCCGCGAGGCGATCTACCCGCACATCCGGGCCGAGGCCGCGCACTCGGCCGCCTGCACGCTGAACCGGCGGCTGCGGTGAACGAGCGGTCCCTGCGCCTCGCCTCTGAGGAAGACCTGGCAGACGGCCGCCCGCAAGTCACCCACGTGCTCGCGATCCGGCATGGCGAAACCGGCTGGAATGTGGACGCGCGCATCCAGGGCCAGCTCGACATCCCGCTCAACGACACCGGCCGCTGGCAGGCGCAGCGCCTGGCGCTCGCGGTGGCCGACGAAGGCATTGCTGCGGTGTATTCGAGCGACCTGCTGCGCGCCTGGCAGACGGCGCAGTCGGTCGCGGCCGGCAGTGGCCGGGAGGTCATCGCCGACACCGGCTTGCGCGAACGCGGTTTCGGCGTCTTCGAGGGCCTGACCTTCGCCGAGATCGCCCGGCGCTGGCCCGAGCAGAGCGAGCGCTGGCGCCGCCGCGATCCGGCTTTCGGTGCCGAGGGCGGCGAGGTGCTGACCGACTTCTATGCCCGCAGCGTGGCCGCTGCCACGCGCCTGGCAAGCGCCCACCCGGGCCAGACCATCGCACTGGTCGCGCATGGCGGCGTGATGGACTGTCTGTACCGCGCCGCGTCGCGCGTGGCTCTCGACGCGCCGCGCTCGTGGCAGCTCGGCAATGCCAGCATCAACCGGTTGCTCTACACGCCGCAGGGCTTCACGCTGATCGGCTGGAGCGATACCTGCCACCTCGAAGACGATTCGCTCGATGAGCGCTGTGACGGCGAGACGGGCGACGGCAAGACCGGTGTGGAGCGGGCGCGCCAATGAATGCCGGCAATCTTGTGAACAACGCGCAAGTGGGCAGCGCGGCCGAGGCCATTCCGGCACCGGCGCTGGTGATCGACGCGGACGCGATGCGGCGCAACATCGAGCGCATGGCGGCCTTTGCGCGTGAGCACGGCATTGCGTTGCGGCCGCATGCCAAGACCCACAAGAGCGCGGCAATCGCCAAGCTGCAGACGGCGGCCGGCGCGGTCGGCGTGTGTGTGCAGAAGCTCAGCGAAGCCGAAGCACTGGCCGCAGCCGGCGTGGCCAACATCTACATCAGCAACGAGATCGTCGACGCTGCCAAGCTCGCGCGCGTGGCGACCCTGGCGGGGTGCATCAGGCTGGCGCTGGCGGTCGATTCGATGCTCGGCATCGACCGGCTCGCGGCCGCCTTGAAGGCGGCAGGAACGAGCATTGACGTGTTCGTCGAGATCGACGTCGGCCAGGGCCGCTGCGGCGTTGCGCCCACGGCCGCCAGCCGTCTCGCGCACCAGGTGGTGTCGCATGGCACGGCTCAAGGCGACGTATACGGGGCGCCATCCGGCGGCATGCGCTTCGCCGGCTTGCAGGCTTACCAGGGCGGCGCGCAGCACCTGCGCGGCGCCGCCGAGCGCGAGGCGGCAGTGCGCCATGCCGTGGCCGGCGTGCGCGCGGCGCAGGCCGGCATCACCTCGGCCGGCATGCGCTGCCCGCTCGTCACCGGCGGCGGCACCGGCAGCTTCATGTTCGATGCGGCGAGCGGTGTGTATGGCGAACTGCAACCCGGCAGCTATGTGTTCATGGACTGCGACTACGGCGACAACGAAGCGGTGCCGCATGCGCCCGTGTTCGAGCAGGCGTTGTTCGTGAAAGCGCAGGTCATCAGCCGTGGGTATTCGCACGCGGTCGTCGATGCCGGCCACAAGGCGCACGCGATCGATTCGGGCCTGCCGCGCGTCTGGTCGCCGGCCGGTTCCAGCCCACTCGACTTCACGAACGGCGGCGACGAGCACGGCATCCTGCGGCCGCGCCCCGGCGCTGCGGCCGGTGCCCTGCCGCAGCTCGGTGACACGGTCTGGCTGGTGCCCGGCCACTGCGACCCGACCGTCAACCTGCACGACAACTGCGTGCTCGTGCGCGGCGGGCTGCAGCAGGGCGTGGTCGAGGCCGTGTGGACGGTCGACGCGCGCGGCTGCCTGGGCTGAAATGGCGCCCCCCGCACGCATTCCGCGTGATCCCTCATGGGCGACGAAGCGGTCCACCGGCCTGACCGTTGGGGAGCCGGACTCTTCGGGCGGCCGTGCGCGGCCTGACGCAGCAGGCGCGCCATGACCGGCCCGCAAGTCATCGTTCTCGCCACGCCGCTGTTCCTGCTGCTGATCGGCCTGGAAGCCTGGGCCGGGTTCGCGCGCAATCGCAACACCTACCGGCTCAACGACGCGCTGAACAGCATCGGCCTGGGCATCGTGAGCCAGGTCATCGGCGTGTTCAGCGCCTTGCTCACGCTGGGCGTCTATGTGTTCGTGTTCAACCATGCCGCGCTGTGGGTGCTGCCGGCGAACGCGGTCTGGGTCTGGGCTGCGGGCCTCGTTTTCTACGACTTCTGCTACTACTGGCACCACCGCTTCGGCCACACCGTGGCGCTGTTCTGGGCCGCCCACGTGGTGCACCACCAGAGCGAGGACTACAACCTCTCGACCGCGTTGCGCCAGACCAGCAGCGGCTGGCTCGGCGGCTGGCTGTTCTACCTGCCGATGGCCGCGCTCGGCGTGCCCCCGCTGGTGTTCGGCGTGGTCGCGCTGGTCGACCTGCTGTACCAGTTCTGGGTCCATACGCAACAGATTGGCAAGTTGGGGTGGTTCGACCGCTGGTTCTGCGCGCCCAGCAACCACCGCGTGCACCACGCGGTGAACGACAAGTACCTCGACAAGAACTACGGCGGCATCTTCATCGTCTGGGATCGGCTGTTCGGCAGCTATGCCGAGGAAGACGATGCAGAGGCCTGCGTCTACGGCGCGCGCGGCCCGCTGCGCAGCTGGAACCCGCTGTGGGCGAACCTGCACAACTATGCCGACATGGCAACCGACGCTTGGCGCGCGAAGGCCTGGGCCGACAAGCTGCGTGTGGGGTTCATGCACCCCGGCTGGCGCCCGGCCGATGTGGCGGCGCGCTGGCCGAAGCCCGCCTTCGACATCGGCCAGGTCGAGCGCTACGACCCGCCGATGTCGCGCGCCGCGCAGGCGTGCGCCGTCGCCGCATTCCTCGGGCTGATCGGGGCGACCGCGCTGTTCCTGTGGAACGCCCACCGCATGACGCTGGCCGAACAGGTGGCGGGCGCTGCGCTGGTGCTGGCCGGCGCGTGGGTCGTCGGGTGGTTGAGCGAGCGCCCTGCACGGTCCGCAGCGTCGGTGTTTTCCCGATAAGCGTTGCCCTGGGGCTTGCAGGCGCGATGGGAGTGAATACACTGCGCGCTTGATCCGTTGAACTGAGTTCAACCTGCTGAACTGCGGATTGGTACCCCACCTGCAATCCACATCCACCCGGCGCGGCCCGCGCCGAGCCGGCCGACCTCGGAGACAGCCCTGCACGCCACGCCCACCTCATCGCGAACGCAGCGCCGTTTGCCTCGCCCACCAGCCGCCGCGCCGCTGGTGCCGGCGGTGACGCGCGCGCTGACCCTGCTCGACCATCTGGCGCATCAGCGCGAGCCGATGAGCCTAGCGCAGCTAACCAGCGAACTCGCCTTGCCGAAAAGCAGCGTCCATGGCCTGTGCAATACCTTGATGTCGTTCGGCTACCTGCGCCGCCAGCCTGACGGCGCCTTCCTGATCGGCCCGCGCGTGATGAGCCTGGCCGAGGCCTTCGTGTCGGGCACCGATGTGGCGCAGGAATTCAATGCGCTGTGGGCTGATGCCGGCGGCGCACCGGAAGAAACCGTGGTGCTGTCGGTGCTCAGCGGCACCGACGCGCTGTACGTAGCGGTGCGCAACAGCGCCCGTCCGATCGGCCTGGCGTTCAATGTCGGCATGCGGCTGCCGGCGTATCTGTCGGGCAGCGGCAAGGCGATGCTGGCGCAACTGCCGCCCGACGAGGTGCGCAAGCTGTTCGCTGCGGGGCTGCTCACGCGCCTGACGCGAAAGGGCGCGCGCGAGGTCGGCGGGCTGGTCAAGGAATTGGCCCTGACCCGCAAGCGTGGCTACAGCATCGACGACGAGACGGTGCGCGAAGGCGTTTGTTCGTTCGGCGCGCCGGTGTTCGATGCGTCGGGCCTCGCGGTGGCCGGCGTGGCCGTCTGTATCAACAAGGCCTTGCTCGGCGCGGACCGTGGCGACCGGCACCGTGATGCGGCTTTGAGCGTGGCGCGCGCGCTGTCGCTGCGATTGGGTGCCGATGTCGTCGGGCCGGTGCCTGCGGTCAAGGTTCGGCAACGCAAGGCCGGAGGCCATGCATGAGCAATGAATTCATCCTCGAAACCCGTGGACTCACGAAAGAGTTCAAAGGCTTCGTGGCCGTGTCCAAGGTCGACCTGAAGGTCAAGCGCGGCAGCATCCATGCGCTGATCGGCCCGAACGGTGCCGGCAAGACGACCTGCTTCAACCTGCTGACGAAATTCCTCATTCCCACCAGTGGCCAGATCCTGTTCGACGGCACCGACATCACGCCCGAGAAGCCGGCCGTCATCGCCCGGCGCGGCGTGATCCGCTCGTTCCAGATCTCGGCGGTGTTCCCGCACCTGAGCGTGCTCGAGAACGTGCGCGTTGCCTTGCAGCGCAAGCTCGGCACCTCGTTCCACTTCTGGAAGTCGGAACGCTCGCTGCACACGCTGGACGCGCATGCCATCGAGCTGCTGCGCCAGGTCGATCTCGAAGGCTATGCGGACCTGCCCGCTGTGGAACTGAGCTACGGCCGCAAGCGTGCACTGGAGATCGCCACCACGCTGGCGATGGACCCGAAGCTGATGCTGCTCGACGAGCCCACCCAGGGCATGGGACTCGAAGACGTGGACCGCATCCGCCAGCTGATCAAGAAAGTGGCCGCGAGCCGCACGGTGCTGATGGTGGAACACAACATGAGCGTGGTCGCGAGCATCGCCGACACCATCACCGTGCTGCAGCGCGGCGCCACGCTGGCCGAAGGGCCCTACGCCGAGGTGTCGAAGAACCCGCTGGTGATCGAGGCCTACATGGGCAGCGCGAACACCGAGTTGAAGGGCGCGCATTGATGAGAACTCTCACGTCGCTGCGCACTCCCTCCTCGGGAACGGCCCGGCGGGAGGCCTGACATGACCACTCCATTCCTCGAAGTCACCGACCTGCATGGCTGGTACGGTGAGTCGCACGTGCTGCACGGCGTGAACTTCCACGTCAACGAAGGCGAGGTGGTGACCCTGCTGGGCCGCAACGGCGCCGGGCGTACGAGCACGATGCGCGCCATCATGGGTTTGATCGGTTCACGCAAGGGCTCGATCAAGGTGCGCGGCGCCGAGACCATCGCCATGGCCACGCACCGCATCGCGCGGCTCGGCCTGGGCTACTGCCCGGAAGAGCGAGGCATCTTCTCCAGCCTGTCGTGCGAAGAGAACCTGATGCTGCCGCCGCAACTGGCCGAAGGCGGCATGAGCGTCGAACAGATCTATGGCATGTTCCCGAACCTGAAGGAGCGCGCCAGCAGCCAGGGCACACGCCTGTCGGGCGGCGAGCAGCAGATGCTGGCGGTCGCGCGCATTCTGCGCACCGGCGCCAAGCTGCTGTTGCTCGACGAGATCTCCGAAGGCCTGGCGCCGGTCATCGTTCAGAAGCTCGCCGAGATGGTGATAGCGTTGCGAAAGCAGGGTTACACCATCGTGATGGTCGAGCAGAACTTCGTCTTCGCCGCGCCGCTGGCTGACCGTTTCATGGTGATGGAGCACGGCCAGGTGATCCAGCAATTCACACAGGCCGAACTGCCGTCGCGCATGGACCGGCTGCACGAATACCTCGGCGTCTAGGGTCACCGCCACCTCGCCGCTTCGATCCGATTCCACCCACCTTCACACTGAGGACATTCCGATGAAACTGACCAGTATTTCCGCCGCCTGCGCAATCGCCGCCGCCACGCTGTTCGGCACCTCGGTCCAAGCCCAGATTTCTGGCGACGTGATTCGCATCGGTTTCATCACCGACATGTCGGGTCTGTATGCCGACATCGACGGTCCGGCCGGCGCGGAAGCCATCAAGATGGCGATCACCAGCATGGGCGGCGCGATCAACGGCAAGAAGATCGAAGTGCTGGTGGCCGACCACCAGAACAAGGCCGACGTCGCTGCGGCCAAGGCCCGCGAGTGGTTCGACACCCAGGGCGTCGACATGCTGATCGGGGGCACCAGCTCGGGCACCAACCTGGCCATGGCCAAGATCGCACTGGAGAAGAAGAAGGTCTTCATCTCGATCGGTGCGGCCACCTCGGCACTGACCAACGAGCAGTGCTCGCCCTACACCGTGCACTACGCCTACGACACCGTCGCCCTGGCCAAGGGCACCGGCAACGCGGTCGTGAAGGCGGGCGGCAACAGCTGGTACTTCCTGACGGCCGACTACGCTTTCGGCGCGCAGTTGCAGACCGACACGTCGACCATCGTCAAGGCGGCTGGCGGCACTATCGTCGGCTCGGTGAAGCACCCGTTGGCGGCGAGCGACTTCTCGTCGTTCCTGCTGCAGGCGCAGTCGAGCAAGGCGCAGATCCTGGGCTTGGCGAACGCCGGTGGCGACACCATCAACGCCATCAAGGCGGCGAACGAGTTCGGCATCACCAAGACCATGAAGCTGGCCGGCCTGCTGATGTTCATCAACGACATCCATTCGCTCGGCCTGAAAGCCACGCAAGGCATGTACCTGACCGACAGCTGGTACTGGAACCGTGACCCCGAAGCGCGCGCCTGGAGCCGCACGTTCTTCGAGAAGATCAAGCGCATGCCGTCGTCGATTCAGGCGGCCGACTACTCGGCCACGCTGACCTACCTGAGCGCCGTCAAGGCCACCGGCACCGACGAGGCCGACAAGGTGCTGGCGCACATGCGCAAGACCAAGATCAACGACATGTACGCGAAGGGCGGCTACATCCGCGAAGACGGCCGCATGGTGCACGACATGTACCTGATGCAGGTCAAGGCCCCGGCCGAATCGACCGAACCCTGGGACTACTACAAGGTGGCCGAAGTCTTCAAGGGCGACACCGCCTGGACGACCAAGGCCGAGTCGAAGTGCGCCCTCTGGAAGTAATGTCGTAATGACTGCACCCTCACCCCAACGGTCTCCCAGAGGGAGAGGGGGTCACCCTCACACCCTCTACCCTTGGGAGAGGGCCGTGGTGAGGGTCTTCGCGCGCTCCACCTGAACGAATAACCCATGGAAATCTTCGGCATCCCGATCCAGGCATTCCTCGGCCAGTTGTTGCTCGGCCTCGTGAACGGCTCGTTCTACGCGATCCTGAGCCTGGGCCTGGCCGTCATCTTCGGCTTGCTGGGCATCGTGAACTTCGCGCATGGCGCGCTGTACATGGTCGGCGCGTACGTGGCGTTCGTGGGGCTCGACACCTTCGGCATCAACTACTGGTTCGCGCTGCTGATCGCGCCGCTGGTGGTGGGTGCCATCGGCGTCGTGATCGAGCGCACGCTGCTGAAGCACCTCTACAAGATCGACCCGATCTACGGCTTGTTGCTGACCTTCGGCCTGGCGTTGATCGCGGAGGGGCTTTTCCGCGAAAAGTTCGGCGTGTCGGGGCAGCAGTATCCGGTGCCTGAGCTGTTGCAGGGCGCCACCAACCTCGGCTTCATGGTGCTGCCGAACTACCGCGCCTGGGTCGTTTTCGCCTCGCTCGTGGTTTGCCTGGGCACCTGGTTCACGATCGAGCGCACGCGCCTGGGCGCCTACCTGCGCGCCGGCACCGAAAACCCGGCGCTGGTGCAGGCCTTCGGCATCAACGTGCCGGTGATGGTGATGCTGACGTATGGCGCCGGGGCCGGCCTGGCTGCGCTGGCCGGTGTGCTGGCCGCGCCGGTGATCCAGATCACGCCGCTGATGGGCAGCAACCTGATCATCATCGTGTTCGCGGTCGTCGTGATCGGTGGCATGGGCTCCATCCTCGGTTCGATCCTGACCGGCCTGGCGCTCGGCCTGATCGAAGGCCTGACCAAGGTGTTCTACCCCGAAGCTTCGAGCATCGTCGTGTTCGTGATCATGGCCATCGTGCTGATGATCCGGCCCGCCGGCCTGTTCGGGAAGGAAGCCTGATGAGCGCTGCCAACACAGACATTTCCCGGCGCAGCCGGATTGCGCTCCTGGGTGGGCTGGCGCTTCTGCTGGTCGCGCCCTTCATCGGCCTGTACCCGGTCTTCATGATGACGGCGCTGTGCTACGCGATCTTCGCCTGCGCCTTCAACCTGCTGCTCGGCTACACCGGGCTGCTGTCGTTCGGCCACGCGGCTTACCTGGGCGCTGCGGCTTATGCCACCGGCTGGCTGGTGCGCTCGGGCGGCTTGTCGCCTGAACTCGGCGTGTTGGCCGGCACCGGCATCGCCGCGCTGTGCGGCCTGGGCGTGGGCCTGATCGCGATCCGCCGCCAGGGCATCTACTTCGCGCTGGTCACGCTGGCGATGGCCCAGATGATCTACTTCGTGTTCCTGCAGGTGCCGTTCACCGGCGGTGAAGACGGCCTGCAGGGCGTGCCACGCGGCAAGCTGTTCGGCCTAGTCTCGCTGGCCGATGACAAGGTGATGTACTACGTCGTGCTGACGGTGTTCGTGGCGGTATTCCTGTTCATCATCCGCATCGTGCATTCGCCCTATGGCCAGGTGCTGAAGGCGATCCGCGAGAACGAACCCCGGGCGGTGTCGCTGGGCTACGACGTCGACCGCTACAAGCTGCTCGCCTTCGTGATCTCGACCGCCATCGCCGGCTTGGCCGGCTCGATGAAGACCCTGGTGGTCGGCTTCGCAACGCTGAGCGATGCGCACTGGTCGTTGTCGGGCGAGGTGGTGCTGATGACGCTGCTCGGCGGCATGGGCACCTTCGCCGGGCCGGTGATCGGCGCGTTTACCATCATCGGCCTGCAGAACTTCCTGGCCGATCAGGTGGGCTCGTGGATCAACGTCATCATCGGCGTGATCTTTGTCGTCTGCGTGGTCGCGTTCCGCAAGGGCTTCGTCGGCGAGCTGCTGGCCTGGCAGGAGCGGCGAAGCAAACGCTGAGTCAGGCTGGGAGCGGATTCCGGGCGAGCTTCCAATCAGGGGGTTGCCGCCCTGATGGCGATGTCCAGGCTGGCCGCAAGGCCACTTCGGGAGACACGCCATGAGCAGCAAGCGACCGACCGTGGCAGACATTCGCAACGTTTCGGGCATCCTGAACCCGGTCGGCCATGTCGTGCTGGCGTTCAAGGACGATGCCGTCACGGCGCAAGCCGTCGCTGGGCTGCGCGCGACCGGGTTGGGCGACGAGGACATCCTCGCCGACTTGGCCGCCAAAGCCACGCCGCGCCGCGCCGCGCCTGCGCGAGCGCGTGCAATCGGCGAGCCAGGCGGCCGGTTTCGGCTCCGAGATCACGCTGATGCGGCGCCACCTCGCGTTCGCCGAACAGGGCGCCGGCTGGTTGACCGTTCACGCACCGAGCGACGACGCGGCAAACCGCATCACCGAGGTCGCGACCCGATTCGAGGCCTTGTGCGCCGTTCGCCGCCGCCGGCTGGCCACCGAGGACTTGCTCTGACAGCCTGAAAGTCTGAGCCCCGGCGCGGTGCCGCTCAGGGCTCGAACAGGTCCGCCCCGCCCGCCGCCTTCGGCGGCGTGACGCCGAGGTGCCGGTACGCCGCCGGCGTGGCAATGCGGCCGCGCGGCGTGCGTTGCAGATAGCCTTGCTGGATCAGGTAGGGCTCGATCACGTCCTCGATGGTGTCGCGATCTTCGCCGATGGCGGCGGCCACGTTATCGAGGCCGACCGGGCCGCCGTCGAAGCGGTGGATGATCGCTTCGAGGATCTTGCGGTCCATCACGTCGAGGCCGTGGGCATCGACGTCGAGCATCTTCAGCGCCTTGTCGGCGAGCGCCTTGTTGACGCGGCCTTCGGCCTTCACGTCAACGTAGTCGCGGACCCGGCGCAGCAGCCGGTTCGCGATGCGCGGCGTGCCACGTGAGCGGCGCGCGATCTCGAACGCGCCTTCCTCGTCGGTCGGCACATTCAGCAGTTTGGCGGAGCGGTGCACGATGCGCGCGAGTTCCTCGGGCGTGTAGAACTCCAGCCGTGCCACGATGCCGAAGCGGTCGCGCAGCGGGTTCGTCAGCATGCCGGCGCGGGTGGTGGCGCCGATCAGCGTGAAGGGCTGGAGGTCGAGCTTGATCGAACGCGCGGCCGGGCCTTCGCCGATCATGATGTCGATCTGGTAGTCCTCCAGGGCGGGGTACAGAATTTCCTCGACGACCGGGCTCAGGCGGTGGATCTCGTCGATGAAGAGCACGTCGTTGCGCTCCAGGTTCGTCAGGATCGCGGCCAGGTCTTTTGGTTTCTCCAGCACCGGGCCGGAGGTGGAGCGCAGGTTCACGCCGAGTTCGTTGGCAATGATGTGGCTGAGTGTGGTTTTGCCCAGTCCGGGCGGGCCGAACAGCAACACATGGTCCATGGCCTCCGCGCGCATCTTGGCGGCGCCGATGAAGATTTCCAGCTGTTCGCGCGCCTTCACTTGGCCCACGTATTCCGACAGGCCTTTCGGGCGCAACGCGCGCTCGATCGCCTCTTCGTTCGGCGACGCGGGGGCCGCGCTCACCACGCGGCGCGTGGGCTCGAAATCGTCGGTCTGGATGGCCATGGCTCATTATCGGGCGCAGCGTGTCGATATCGAACCGCGCGGCAAACACCGCGCTCATCCGGTCATCGGACCGGACGGTATCTGACACAATTGTCACCGTGAATCTCCGCCAACCCTCATCGCGCCGGGCCCTCTGGGTCTTCGCCGTGGCTTTGTTGCTGAAGGCCGCGATGCCACTGCTCGCGACGGCATCGGCGCACGCGCAGGGCAAGACGCTGGTGGAGGTTTGCACGGTCTACGGCGTGGCGTTGGTGCCACTCGCCGGGCAAGGTGAAAAGCCTGCCACCGGCCATGACGCGCAACACGGCGCCGAGCAGTGCGCGTTGACGGCGTTGCTGGCGCTGGCATCGGGCGAGCTTCCCGCCGCGCTTGGCATCGTGCCGGCGCGGGCTGGCCAGGCCGCAGGGCCGCGAGCGCATGCGCCGCCGACAGCGTGCGATGCCTGTGCGGCGTGGGCGGCACGTTTGCAGCACGGGCCGCCGCGCATCGCCTGAGCCGGCTTGCAGCGACGCTGCTCGGGTGATGCTCGCGCTCAATGCAGAGCCCACCCTTTCCCATGTCCCGTCCCCCGCACCGCACCGCTCGCGCGCGAAGCTTCGCGTCGTCATCGACGCAGATGATCGCGTCTGCCAGCGAGCGTGCCCCACACCAAGGAACCATTCCATGCAAGTTCACACCTTCCTCGCCGCCGCGCTGCTGTCCTTCGCCGCAGTGGCCACGAGTGCCCACGACTACAAGGCTGGCGCCATCGCCATCGGCCACCCTTACGCCCGAGCCACGGCCGCCGGCCAGCCCACCGGGGGCGGCTTCCTGAAGCTCTCCAATGGCGGTGCGGACGACAAGCTGCTGTCGGCCACTGCAGCGGTTTCCGCCAGCGTCGAGCTGCACGAGATGAAGATGGAAGGCGATGTGATGCGCATGCGCCAGGTCGATGGCATCGCGCTGCCGGCCGGCAAGTCGGTGGAACTGCGCCCCGGTGGCTTCCACATCATGTTCGTCGGCCTGAAAGCGCCGCTGAAGGCGGGCGACAAGTTCCCGATGAAGCTGAAATTCGAGAAGGCCGGCGAGGTGGAGGTGATGGTGAACGTCGAGGCGCCGGGCGCGGCGGGCGCAGCTGACACGATGGACGGCATGAAGCACTGAGGCCGCGCCATGAAATCACCCATGACCAGAACCGCGCTGGCCACACTGGGCGCCCTGGCCACCGGCGCCGCCTTCCTCGCACTGCCGCTCGATGCCTTCGCCTGCTCCAGCTGCGGCTGCACGCTGAACGCCGACTGGGCCAGCCAGGGCTTCAAGAGCAATGGCGGCTTCTCGATCGACCTGCGGCACGACGACTTCAACCAGACCGACCTGCGCACCGGCACCGGCCGCGTCGACCGCTCGGCCATCAGCTTTCCGGCCGACGCCGAGACCCAGCAGCAGACCTTCAACCGCAACACCACGCTGACGCTCGATTACGGCATCAATGCCGACTGGGGCGCGAGCCTGCAGCTGCCCTACATCAACCGCTACCACACGACCATCGTCGACGGTGACACGGAAGTCTCCACCTCGCGCTCCAGCAGCATCGGCGACGTGCGCCTGCTCGGCCGCTACCAGGGCTTCTCGCCAGAGCACGACTGGGGCGTCCAGTTCGGCCTGAAGCTGCCCACCGGCCGCACGAACGTGAACTTCAATGGCGGGCCGCAGATCGGTGAGTCGCTGGACCGCGGCCTGCAGCCCGGCACGGGCTCGACCGACCTGCTGCTCGGCCTGTACACCTTCGGGCCGCTGAACCAGCAGTTCGACTACTTCGCGCAGGCGCTGCTGCAAGTGCCGCTGCACACGAAGGACGAGTTCAAGCCCGGGGTCGGTGCGAACCTGACGGCCGGCATCCGCTACCTGACGGGAACCGCGTTCGTGCCGCACCTGCAGGTCAACGCGCGCATCGAAGGCAAGGAGTCGGGCGCGAATGCCGACATCCCCAATTCAGGCGCGACGTTGATCTACCTGAGCCCGGGCGCGACCTGGTCGATGACCGACAGCCTGAAGCTCTACGGCTTCGCGCAAGTGCCGATCTACCAGCGCGTGAACGGCTTGCAACTCGAGCCGAAGGTCAGCGTGTCGGTGGGCTTGCACTACGACTTCTGATCGGGCGGCGCGACATCGAGACAGCGCGGCGGCGGCCGCCGCCGTCAGCGTCAGAGCAGCGGTTTCACCACCGCGTCCAGCGTGGCGGCGTCGAGCTTCGGCTGGATGAACCAGTCTTGTTTGACGAGCCGGCCACTGCGGTCGAACACCGCCGTGACCGGCATGCGCCAGATGCGGCCGAAGCCTGACAGCTTCGCGGTCTTCATCATCGCCGCCGGGAACGAATAGGGCTGGGCTGCTTCGCGCACGCGGGCGTCGTCGGCGAGTTCATCGACGCTGAGGGCCAGCACCTCGACACCCTGTTCGCGCCGGGCGCGGTACCAGGCGTCGAGCGCGGGCATCTCTTCGCGGCAGGGGCCGCACCAGGTGGCCCAGAAATTCACCACCAGCACCTTGCCCTTGAGCGCTTCGCTGGCGAATGGCTTGCCGTCGAGCAGTGTCGCGGTGATCGATGCTGCCGTGCCTTCGGCCAATGCGATGCCGCGCCCGCCGGCCACGAGGGCTGCGGTGGCGGTGAGGCAATGGCGGCGGCCTGACTTCACAGCCTACTTCCCCAGCGCGCGCAGCGCCAGCTTGATGCCATCGCTGACGCCGATATCGGGCGGCAGCGCCTTCAACGCGGCGCTGGCCTCGCGGTCGTTGTAGCCGAGCGCGACCAGCGCCTGCAGGATGTCGCTCTTCGCGCCACTGGCCACGCTCACCGGCGCGGCCAGCGAGTCGCCGAGCTTGCCCTTCAGTTCGAGCAGTAGCCGCTCGGCGGTCTTCTTGCCGATGCCCGGCACCTTCACGAGCCGCGCGCTTTCCTGCAGGCTCACCGCCTGAGCCAGCTCGTTGACGCTCAGGCCTGAAAGTATCGACAGGGCCGTGCGCGGGCCGACGCCCGAGATCTTCACCAGCAGCCGGAAGGTGGCTCGCTCGTCGTGGGTCAGGAAGCCGAACAGCACCTGCGCGTCTTCGCGCACGATGAAATGCGTCAGCAGCGTGACGCGTTCGCCGAGGGCCGGCAGGTTGTAGAAGCTGCTCATCGGCACATCGACCTCGTAGCCGACGCCGTTCACATCGATGAGCAATTGCGGTGGCGTTTTTTCCGCGAGCGTGCCGGTGATGCGTCCGATCATGCTTTGATTATCGCGACAGGCCTTCCAGGGCACGTTGGTCGCGGATGAAGGCCAGGTCGAACGACAGCTTCGGCAAGGTCGGC
>CANJKD010000006.1 GCA_947474415.1 Burkholderiales bacterium
CACCACATCCAGGTAGGGCATGCCGGGCTTGACCATCACCATGTCGGCGCCTTCGGCGAGGTCGAGCGCCACTTCGCGCAGGGCTTCGTCGGTGTTGCCGGGGTCCATCTGGTAGGCCTGCTTGTTGCCCTTGCCGAGGTTCGCGGCCGAGCCGACAGCGTCGCGGAACGGGCCGTAGAAGGCGCTCGCGTACTTCGCGCTGTAGGCCATGATGCGGGTGTGGATCAGGCCTTTCGCTTCGAGCGCAGCACGGATCGCAGCGATGCGGCCGTCCATCATGTCGCTCGGGGCGACGATGTCGACACCGGCCTCGGCCTGCACCAGCGCCTGCTGCGTGAGCACGGTCACGGTGGCGTCGTTGAGGAGGTAGCCCGTGTTGTCCAGCAGACCGTCCTGGCCGTGGCTGGTGAAAGGGTCAAGTGCCACATCGGTCATCACGCCGAGTTCGGGGAAGCGCCTCTTCAACTCGCGCACCACGGTCGGCACCAGGCCTTCGGGGTTGAGCGCCTCGCGGCCGTCTTCGGTCTTCAGCGCGGGGTCGAGCACCGGGAACAGCGCCAGCACCGGAATCCCCAGTTGCACGCACTCTTCGGCTACCGGCAGCAGCCGGTCGAGCGTGAGCCGCTGCACGCCGGGCATCGACTTCACGTCTTGCGCCAGACCCGAACCAGCCAGCACGAACACCGGCAGGATCAGGTCGGACGCATGCACCTGGTGTTCGCGCACGAGCGCCCGGGTGAAGGCATCGCGGCGCAGGCGGCGCGGGCGATTGGCGGGGAAGGGTGGCGGGGTGTGCATGGTCGGCTTGGCGTCGAGCCGGACGGGCCCCGGCGCGCCCGGCACACGGCTCGGAATCGGCCTCGGATCGAGGTGTCAACCGGCTGTCACCCGGCGGCAGCAGGACGCACGGCATCTGCAATAGTTGTCTTCGAATGATAGCCGCACGGTGGGTGCCCCCTGCTCTTTGGCGGGCGGATTTCGAGGCCAAAGTGGGCCCGTCGATAATCATCCGATGCCCTGGATCAAAGCCTTTCACATCGTCTTCGTGGCCAGCTGGTTTGCCGGCCTGTTCTATCTGCCGCGTCTGTTCGTCAACCTCGCGATGGTGCCGCCCGACAGCCACGCGGAACGCGAACGGCTGCTGCTGATGGCGCGCAAACTTTACCGTTTTTCGAGCCTGCTGATGGTGCCGGCGCTGGCCCTCGGCCTGTGGTTGTGGCTGGGCTACGGCATCGGTCGCGGGCCTGGCAGCGGCTGGATGCATGCGAAGCTGGTGCTGGTGCTGCTGGCGATCGGCTACCACCACGCCTGCCGCTCGCTGCTGCGCAAGTTCGAGCAGTTCACGAACACGCGCAGCGAGCGCTGGTTCCGGGTTTTCAACGAATCGGCGGTAGGGGTGTTCACCGCGATCGTGGTGCTCGTGGTGGTCAAGCCTTTCTGACTCTGAAGGCATGGCCGTGGCGCGCCACCGCAGCTCCGCTTCGCCGCTCGCGTGGCTTTACGCGGCGCTGATTGTCTACGCGAGCCTGTACCCGTTCACCGGGTGGCGCATGCCTGGCGTGCCACTGGCTCACTACCTGAGCCTGCCGTGGCCACGCTGGTGGACGGAATTCGACCTCGCGTCCAACCTGCTCGGCTACATGCCGCTGGGGGCGCTCGTCTTCGCGGCCCTGGTGCGCACGGGGACGCGTTCGTGGCCGGCGCTGGGCCTGGCAGTCGTCGCAGGCACCGCGTTGTCCCTGGCCATGGAAACGCTGCAGAACTTCCTGCCTCAGCGTGTGGCCTCGAATGTCGACCTGGGGCTGAACGGGCTCGGCGCGCTGCTCGGTGCGGCGCTCGGTTGGTGGGTGCACTGGCGCGGTGGCATCGAGCGCTGGCAGGCGGCGCGCGACCGCTGGTTCATCACGCGGAGTGCCGGCGGCCTGGCGCTGCTGCTGCTGTGGCCGTTCGGCCTGCTGTTCCCGTTGCCGGTGCCGCTCGGTGTCGGGCAGGTGCTGGGCCGGGTTCAGGAGGCGGTGGCGGCCGTGGTGCAGGACACGGCCGTCGCGGCGTGGTTCGAGGGTTGGGCCGAGACCGAACTCGAACGCGCGGCCCTGTCGCCCGGTGGCGAATTCGCGCTGATCGCGCTCGGTCTGCTGGCGCCGTGCATGTTGGCGTTCTCGGTTGCGCGGCCGGGCTGGCGGCGGCTCGTGCTGGTGCTGGGCGCGACGCTGCTCGGGTGCTTGGCGACCACGCTGTCGACGGCACTGAACTTCGGCCCCCAACATGCCTTGGCCTGGAGCACGCCGCAGGCGCTGGCCGCGCTGGGGTTCGCCGCGCTGCTGGCCAGCGGGCTCAGCATGGCGCCGCAGCGTGCCGCCGCCGGCCTGGCGCTGGTGATGTTGACGGCGCTGGTGGTGGTGGTGGCGCAGGCCCCGTCCGACCCGTTCTTTGCCGAAAGCCTGCAAGGCTGGGAGCAGGGGCGCTTCATCCGCTTTCATGGCGCTGCGCGCTGGGTGGGTTGGTTGTGGCCCTATGCGGTCATTGCCTACCTGCTGGCGCGGCTGGGGGGGCGTGAGGAGCCCTCTTAAAATGGCACGATGAGTTATTACCAGCGTCACATTTTCTTTTGTTTGAACCAACGCGAGAACGGCGAAACCGCCTGCGCACAGCAAGGCGCACAGGCGGGCTTCGACCACTGCAAATCACGCGTCAAGGCCGAGCGGCTGGCCGGCCCCGGCGGCGTGCGGGTCAACAAGGCCGGTTGCCTCGACCGCTGTGCCGGCGGGCCGGCGGCAGTGGTCTACCCCGAGGCGGTCTGGTACACCTTCGTCGACCAGCAAGACATCGACGAAATCGTCGATTCGCACCTGAAGAACGGCAGGGTGGTCGAGCGCCTGGTTCTGCCGCCGAATGTGGGCAGATGAGGGCCAGTCGGTGAAGGCCGTTCGATGAGGACAGGGCAGCGATGAACTCTGGCACCTTGCGCCAGAGCGTGGCCGGCCCGGCGGGAGCCCTCGAGTGCGCCGTCGACATGCCGGCCGCGTTGCCGCTGCGCGGCACCGTGGTGGTCTGCCACCCGCACCCGCAGCATGGCGGCACCATGGACAACAAAGTGGTGCAGACGCTGGCCCGCGCCTTTGTCCAGCTCGGCTGGCGCAGCGTGCGCTTCAACTTTCGCGGCGTCGGTGCGTCGGCGGGCGTGTGGGACGACGGCCTCGGCGAGGTCGACGACGCGCTGGCCGTGATCGCTGCCTTTCGCGCCTCGACCGGCGAGGCTGGGCAGCCGTTCATGCTTGCCGGTTTCTCGTTCGGCGGCTATGTGGCGGCCTGCGCTGCGGCGCGCTTGCCCGAGGCCGACAAGCCGCAGCGCCTGGTGCTCATCGGCCCGTCGACGCAGAAGCAGCAGGCGCCACCGGTGCCCGCCAACACGCTGGTGATCCACGGTGAGACCGACGATGTGGTGCCGCTCGCCGCCACGCTCGACTGGGCCCGGCCGCAGTCGCTGCCGGTGCTGGTGTTTCCCGGCGTTGGGCACTTCTTCCACGGGCAGTTGGGCTTGCTCAAGAACGTCGTGGTGCAGGAACTGATGCCGCGCCAAGGGCTCTGAACCGGGCCGGCGCATGGCGCCGATTCGTGTCTCACCTTGGCCCGCCTCGGCCCGCTGCACCTCCAAACTCAAGATTTCTTCAACCGGTATGTCAATGAAACGTCTCCTTCCCCTTGCCCTGTTCCTGGTGGCCGCCACCGCCGCCTTCGGGCAGGCACCGCAGCCGCCCGAAGTGGCGGCCAAGAGCTTTCTGGTGCTCGACCTGACCAGCAACCAGACCCTCGCCGAGCGCGATGCCGACGCCAGCTCCGACCCGGCCTCGCTGACCAAGCTGATGAGCGCCTATGTGGTCTTCACCGCCATCAAGGACAAGAAGCTCGCGCTCGACCAGAAACTGCCGGTGTCGAAGCGCGCCTGGGACGAGCGCAAGGCCGGCGGCTCGCTGATGTTCATCGACACGACGATGACGCCGACCGTCGAAGAACTGCTGCGTGGCGAGATCGTGCAGTCGGGCAACGACGCGGCGGTGGTACTGGCTGAAGCTGTGGGCGGCACGCTCGACCAGTTTGTCGCGATGATGAACCGCCAGGCCGCCGCCTTCGGCCTGAAGAACACCACCTTCAAGAACGTGACCGGCCTGACCGAAACCGGCCACCGCAGCACCGCGCGTGACCTGGCCGTGATTGCCACGCACATCATTCGCGACTTTCCCGAGTTCTTCACCTACTACTCGATCAAGGACTACAAGTACAACAACATCGCGCAGCCGAACCGCAACCTGCTGCTGCGCCGCGACCCGACCGTCGACGGCATGAAGACCGGCTACACCGAGGCGGCGGGCTACTGCTTGATCGCCACCGCGCAGCGCGAATTCCCGAACCTCGGCGCGAATGGCAGTGGGCCCGGCAAGCGGCGCATTCTCACCGTGGTGCTGAACACCACTTCGATGCAGGCGCGTGCGAACGAAAGCCAGATGCTGCTGAACTGGGGCTTCCAGGCCTTCGACACGATGCGCCTGTTCGACGAGGCCAAGCCCATCGTCACGCCCGAGGTCTGGAAGGGCAAGGAAAAGCTCGCCAAGCTCGGCGCGGCTGGTGGCCTGTTTGTGACCGTGCCGAAGGGCGAGGGCGGCAAGCTGCAGACGAAGGTGGAGCGCACCGACCCACTGGTCGCGCCACTGCTGAAGGGCCAGCGCGTGGGCACGATCAAGGTCAGCACGGCTTCGGGCGCGGCCGTGCTCGACGTGCCGCTGGTGGTGCTGGAGCCAGTCGAGCAGGCCGGCATTCTGGGCCGCGCCTGGGATGCGCTTCGGCTGTGGATCAAGTAGGGTAGACGGTGCACCCGGGCCGGGTACGGCGCCACCTGCCGGGCGGGTGCACGGTCAGTTTGGGGCGGCCCGGCGCTGGCCGGTGTCGAACATTGCCCCCGGCACTGGTGTATTGTTGTCAGCGCCCACGCGGATGCGCTGGCCTGCGATAGCAACCCTGCAGGAGGAACGATGCAAACCATTCCCGACTCCCTGTGCTACCTCAACGGCGACTACAGCTCGCTGCGCGACGCGAAGGTGTCGGTGCTCGACCGCGGGTTCATCTTCGGCGACGGCATCTATGAGGTGGTGCCGGCCTATGGCGGCAAGCTGTTCCGATTCGACGAGCACATGGCCCGGCTGGGCCGCAGCCTGGCCAAGCTGCGCATTGCCAACCCGCACAGTCGCGAAGACTGGCTGGAGCGTTGCCGCCGGCTGATCGCGGCGCTGGTTCAGCAAGGGGCAGTGCAGCAAAAGCCTGCACGCGACCAGATCGTCTACATCCAGATCACACGCGGCGTGGCCTTGCGCGATCACGTGATACCCACCGACGTGACACCCACGGTGTTCATGATGTGCAGCCCGATGAAACCGGCCACGCCCGAGCAGCGCCACGCTGGCGTGGCCTGCGTGACCGCGCGCGACTTCCGCTGGGAGCGCGGCGACATCAAGAGCACGTCGTTGCTCGGCAACGTGCTGGCGCGGCAGATCTCGGCCGACCACGGCGCCGCCGAAACCATCCTGTTCCGCGATGGCTTCCTGACCGAGGCGGCGGCCAGCAATGTGTGGGTGGTGCACGAGGGCGCCGTGCTCGGGCCACCGAAGAGCGAGCATGTGCTCGAAGGCATCCGCTACGAGCTGATCCGCGAGTTGTGCGAGGAAGTGGGCATCGCCTACAACCTGCGGCCGATTAACGAGGCCGATGTGTTCGCGGCCGACGAGATCTTCCTCAGCTCGGCCACCAAGCAAGTGCTGCCTGTCACCAGCCTCGATGGCCAGCCGGTCGGCCACGGCGCGCTGCGCGGCAAGCCCGGGCCGCTGTACGCGCGGCTGCACGAGGCCTATGAAAGGGCCAAGGTTGCGCAGTCGATTTGAACGCGTCCGAGGCCATTTTGGTGTATCAAATTCGGCGTTGCACCGCGCTCATCTGCCCCCATTTGTGAACGCATGAATACCGCCATGCAAGACATCCCGCCCGAACAATCGCTGATCACATACCCGTCGCAGTTCCCCATCAAGGTGATGGGCCTGAACGTCGACGGTTATGTGCACGCCATCACCCGCATCGCCGAGCAGTTCGACCCGGCGTTCGACGCCACCACGGTGGAACTGCGCGCCAGCAAGGGCGACAAGTACCTGGGCGTGACCATCACCATCACCGCAACCAGCCGCGAACAGCTCGACGAGCTCTACCGCACGCTGAGCACGCACCCGATGGTGAAGATGGTGCTGTGAGCGGGGCGGCTGCGCCTGCGGGATCGCCGTTGCTGCGCTGGCTCGGGCGGGCCGAGTACGCGCCCACGCTGGCCGCGATGCGCGCCTTCACCGAAGCGCGCACGGCACGCTCTGATGGCACGCGCGACCTCACGCCCAACGACACGTCCGACGAAATCTGGCTCTGCGAGCACCCGCCCGTCTACACCCAGGGCCTGGCCGGCAAGCCCGAGCATGTGCTGAACCCGCACGGCATCGCGGTGGTGCGTACAAACCGCGGCGGGCAGGTCACTTACCACGGGCCGGGGCAGGTGGTGGCCTACCCGCTGATCGACCTGAAGCGCCAGAACATCTTCGTCAAGGAATACGTTTACCGGCTGGAGCAGGCAGTGATCAAGACGCTGGCGCAGTTCGGTGTGACCGGCCAGCGCGTGGCGGGCGCGCCCGGCATCTACGTGCGGCTGGCGGACCCGTTCGGCCACGCGGCGCTGAACGGGCCGCCTGCCGACCCGTTCAGGGGCCTGGGTAAGATCGCCGCACTTGGCATCAAGGTCAGCCGGCATTGCACTTACCACGGTGTGGCCCTGAACGTGTCCATGGACCTGCAACCGTTCAAAGGCATCAACCCCTGCGGCTATGCGGGCCTGCAAACGGTAGACCTTTCTACAATCGGGGTCCATGTTGGGTGGAGCGATGTGGCCGATGTATTCGCCGCCAAGCTCGCCACCTACCTGAGCCCCTGAGCCCCTGAGCCCCTGACTTCCGGCGCTTGCGCGCTCGACCAAACATGCCCACGAACTACGTGACCCGTGATGCGATGCCCGCCACCGGCTATGACGCCACCGCGAAGCAGAAGGCGCAGGCCAAGACGGCGCGCATTCCGATCAAGATCGTGCCGGCGGAAACCTTGAAGAAGCCCGACTGGATTCGCGTCAAGGCGGGCTCGCCGACCACGCGCTTCTACGAGATCAAGGCAATCCTGCGCGAGAACAAGCTCAACACGGTGTGCGAGGAAGCCTCTTGCCCGAACATCGGCGAATGCTTCGGCAAGGGCACGGCCACCTTCATGATCATGGGCGACAAGTGCACCCGCCGCTGCCCGTTCTGCGACGTGGGCCACGGCCGGCCCGACCCGCTGGATGCGGACGAGCCGCTGAACCTGGCGAAGACCATCGCTGCGCTGAAGCTGAAGTACGTCGTCATCACCAGCGTCGACCGCGACGACCTGCGCGACGGCGGTGCGGGCCATTTCGTCGAGTGCATCCGCAAGACGCGTGAGCTGTCGCCGGGCACGCAGATCGAGATCCTGACGCCCGACTTCCGCGGCCGCATGGACCGCGCGCTCGACATCCTGAAGGCGGCGCCGCCCGACGTGATGAACCACAACTTGGAGACCACGCCGCGCCTGTACAAGGAAGCTCGGCCGGGCTCCGACTACGCGTTCTCGCTGAACCTGTTGAAGCGCTTCAAGGAGTTTGCGCCCCACGTGCCGACCAAGAGCGGTGTGATGGTCGGCCTGGGCGAGACCGACGAAGAGATCCTGCAGGTGATGCGCGACATGCGCGAACACCAGATCGACATGCTGACGATCGGCCAGTACCTCGCGCCCAGCGGCCACCACCTGCCGGTGCGCCGCTATGTGCACCCGGATACCTTCAAAATGTTCGAGCGCGAGGCCGCTGCGATGGGTTTCACGCATGCGGCGGTGGGCGCGATGGTTCGTTCGAGTTACCACGCCGACAAGCAGGCCGAAGCTGCGGGCGTGCGGGAACTGCCGTAGTCGCCAGTTGCAAGCTTGGCCCGGGGCCAAGCTTGCGATCAGGTCAGGTCTCGGCCAACAGCTTCTCGACCAACTGGTGCAAGGCCACGAAGTCGGGTTCGCCGACGAAGCGCTTGACGATCTCGCCGCGCTTGTTGATGAGCACGCTGGTGGGTGTGAGTTGCACCTCGCCGAAGCGCTTGGCGAACTGGCCGGTGTTGTCGATCACCACGCCGAACGGCAGCTTGCGGGTCTCGGCGAAGTTGATCACGTAGGCCGGCGGGTCGTGGCTCATTGCGACTGCCAGTGTCTCGTAGCCGCGTGCCTTGAACTTCTCGTGGGTGGCGACGATCTTTGGCATCTCGTGCACGCAGGTCGTGCAACTCGTGGCCCAGAAATTCACCAGCACGACCTTGCCGCGCAGTTGGCGGGTGGTCGATTGGCTGCCATCGAGCAAGGTGTAGCCGACATCCGGCGCAACATCGTTCGCGCCCAGGATCTTGAACGCCAGCCCGCCGCTGACGCCGAGCGCGACAGTCACAATGGCGGCGGCAATGTAGTGGGCAGATTTCAAGGGAGGTCTTTCATGCTGCGAAGAAATTTTACGGCAGGGTTGGCGGGCGTGGCCGGGCTGGGGGCCATTTCGGCAGTTCCACAGCCAGTGCAGGCGGCCGGCATTTCTGCAGGCGACGCGGCGCTCGGCGTTCGCGCCGCGCTGGAGCGCGGTGCCGGCGCGGCCGTGGACTTGCTCGGGCGCAGCGGCGGGTTTATCGACAATCCCAGGGTGCGCATCGAGTTGCCGGGCTACTTGAAGGAGGCGGCCAAGCTGCTGAAGTACACCGGCCAGCAACACCGCGTCGACGAGCTGGTCACGGCGATGAACCGCGCGGCCGAAGCGGCGGTGCCTGCGGCGAAGGGCTTGCTGGTCGGGGCGGTCAAGGCCATGAGCGTGGAAGACGCGAAGCAGATCATCATGGGTTCCGACACGGCCGCGACACAGTTTTTTGTCGCCAAGACGCGCGCACCTTTGACGGTGACCCTCCTGCCGATCGTGACGCAGGCGACGCAAAAGGCATCACTCGCCGAAAAGTACAACGCCGTCGCTGGCAAGGCGGTCGACATGGGGCTCGTCGGCAAGGACGACGCAAAGATCGAACACTATGTGACCGGCAAGACGCTGGACGGCCTGTACCTGATGATCGCCGAGGAGGAGCGCAAGATTCGCAAGGACCCTCTGGGCACAGGCAGCGCGATTCTCGCGAAGGTGTTCGGGTCGTTGAAGTAGGGTTGGCGTCAAATGCCTTTCGACAGCTCGAACATCAGTGCCGGCTGAAGCGATGTGGCGACCACTTCCCGGCCGACACGTGCGACATTGGTGCCGCTGAAGCTCGACAGCTCGAAGGCTGTGCCTTCCTCGACAATTTCGATGAACACGAAGTCGGGCACTTCGGTGCTGATTTCTTCGCGGAACAGCGCGAATCGCTCGCCGCTCTGGATGGCTTCGATGATGATGGCGTGCGGCAGGCCTTCGCGACAGAACCCGATTGCTTCTTCGACCGAGTTGACGAAGTCGATGATGAGGCTCATGTTGCGCAGTGCATCGCGAATCTGGACCCGCATCTCGCGCCGCGATGCAATCACCAGCACATGGCTGCCCGCCAGGGGTTGCGAGTTTGCAGACGTTGAAAAGCCATCGTTGATCTCGAGCGCGCTCACGCCTTCCATCTCGTTGCCGGCCGTGCGCGGGAATTCGAGCGTCAAGGTCGACGCCGGGCCCTCTTGCTTGCGATCGACCAGCAGGCCCATCGTCCAGGCGGTCTGCTCGATCATGCGCCAGGTCAAGGAGTCGAGGTTGCCCGGCGCAGTTGCTAGCGCGCCGTTGGAGGATTCGTCGAACGGGCGATTGGCGAACCTGCAGGCAAGGCGCGCGTTGGCCGGCCAGTTCTTGATGTCGATCGTGAATTCGATCTGTGACTGGGCGTTTGCCAGCGCCCAGTCGAGCGTCGAATTCAGCAGGCTGAACAATAGCGATGCATCGACGATGACCTCGGCCGGCTTCAGGGTTGGCTTGAGCATGATGCCGCGAGCTTGCGTTTCGCGTGCGCGATGTGAGAGCACGCCCTTGAGGACCTCGGTCAGTTGCAGGCGTTCGTGAGACTGGCGCAAGCGCCCGGACGCAAAGCGCGTCAATTGCTGCCCGATCATGCCAACCTGGCGCGCGGCTTCCACTTCTTCGCGCAACGCACGCAGGCCATGGCGGTCAATGCGGCCGGTGCTGGTCAGCGCGTTGATGCGCTCCAGCGCGGCGGTCAGGGGTGCTGCGATCTCGGCGCCGATTTGCGCCATCAACTCATGCCAACGTTCGTTGTGATTCGGCCGATCCAAGCCCGGTTCTTGTGGCGCGGCGGTATTCGATGCCGCGGGATTGAGGCCGCTTTCGGACGTTTCCATGCTCTCTTCCTGATTCATCGGGCCTACCGGGCACCGCCCGAACCTTGCAGCTTCGGGGTGATTCCTTTTTTGGTGCGCAACGCGTCGCGTTGACGGCGTCGTTCGGTTCTGGCTGGAGGCTCGCGCGCGTTAGACGAGAAGTGTCAGGCGCCGGGGACAATCACGCCAGCTTTCATCGCCAGATTACCCCAGACGCGGGGGTGCGTATTTAACGCTTTGTCACAAATCCGGTAAAGATCGGGTCCTGAATGAACGGGTTCACCCATCTGGCCTCGATCCGGATAATGTGGGCATGAAACAACGGCTGTCACCAATCACCGCATTCGTCGCCATCGCGCTTGCCGCATGTTCGCCGGCCCTCGACTGGCGTGAGTTCACGCCCGAAGGCAGCGGCGTGAAGGTGTCGTTCCCTTGCCGGCCTGACCGTCATGCCCGGGCGGTGGTGGTGTCAGGGGCAAGCGTGCGCATGGCGATGCTGGTGTGCGAAGCGGCCGGGTCGACGTTTGCGGTCGGGTTTTTCGATGTCCCTGACCCGATGCAGGTGACCGCATCGTTGCGCGAGATCGAAGCCGCGATGCTGGCCAATCTCAGCGGCGCGTTGCCCAGTTCGGCCCCGGCGAAAGTGATCGGCATGACACCGAATTTGCAAGCCTTGCGTGTCTCCGCTGCTGGTCAGTTACCGGATGGGCGGGCGGTTCAGGTTCACGCTGTGTTCTTCGCCAAGGGGTTGCGCGTGTATCAGGCCACGCTGATTGGCGCCCGACCTCAGCCTCAAGCGATAGAGACGTTTATCGACGGGCTGAGGCTGCCGTCATGACTCAGCAACTTTGTCTAGAGGGGCCTGAGGCTTGTTTTCCTCCGCGGCGGCAATTGCGTTATGGAAAAGTAGGGCAGCGGCTGCCTTTGTGTGGTTTTTCTGATGCGCCGTTGCTTCGGATGTGCCAAAACTGGAGCTGCTCGGCCGATGTGCCGATAGATTCACACCATGCCCGGATTAATGATCATCGCCCATGCGCCGCTTGCGTCCGCCTTGAAGACGGTTGCGGAGCATGCGTTCCCGGATTGTTCGCGGATTCTGGAGGCCTTGGATGTGCCGCCCGATATGCCGATTGAGGAAGTGGAGGCGCGAGCGCACGCAATGCTTGCGCGTGTGCGCTCACCGGAGGCATTGATTTTCACCGACGTTTTCGGAGCCACCCCTTGCAACGTCGCTCAGCGCCTGGGTGACGGCGCTCAGGTGCGAGTGATTGCGGGCGTGAACGTGCCGATGTTGTGGCGTTCGCTCAGCTATGCCAACGAGCCGCTCGAAGCGGTGGTGGCCCGGGCGATGGCCGGTGCCACGCAGGGCATCATGCAAGTGGCGACCTCAAGACCCCAGAACCAGACCATCAAGCCAGGCGGCCATGATCAAGACAAGCGTCACCATCAGCAATAAGCTGGGTCTTCACGCTCGAGCTTCGGCCAAGCTTACGAAACTGGCCAGCAGCTTTCAAAGCGACGTATTTTTGTCGCTCAATGACCGCCGGGTGAACGCCAAGAGCATCATGGGCGTGATGATGTTGGCGGCGGGCATTGGAACTGTGGTGGAACTGGAGACCACGGGCCGCGACGAGCAGGCGGCGATCAATGCCATCGAAGAGCTCATCAATGACAAATTTGGTGAGGCGAAGTGAGCGTCTTGGGCTGAATACATCGTTCTCTGCCGCTGGAACTGCGCCGGGGTCAGGTGCCAAGAAAGTGTTTGCGGTAGCGTGACGGCAGGTCTTCGATGCGCAACAGCATCGGCAAGTCGGCGGTATTGAAGTCCGGGTCCCACGCGGGCGCGCCCAGCACCTTGGCGCCGCAACGCAGGTAGCCCTTGATCAGTGGCGGCGGTTCGACGTTCAGTTCGTGCTGCAATTCCTCAACGGGAAGCGGAAGGCGAGCTTCTACGCGCCACTGGATCGGCGCCAAGTGAGTGTGGCGCAACTGCTCCCACAGGCTGGCGGCGAAGTGCCCGCCGTCGCGCATGCTGACGCTGGCGCAGCCGATCATCGTGTCGAGCGCGTTGCGGTGCATGAACTCAGCCAGCGCACCCCAGAGGGCCAGGATCACGCCGCCGGTGCGCCAGCCCGGGTGAACGCAGGAGCGGCCGAGTTCCACCATCTTCGACCGCAGCGGGCGCAGGCGGGTGAGGTCGAATTCGCCATCGCTGTAGAGGGCGCCGACACGCTGCGCCGACACGGGTGTCAGCACGCGATAGGTGCCGATGACCGGCCCGCGGTCGCCGTCGATGTCATTGGCGCGTACCAGCAGGTGTTCGCAGAATGGGTCGAACATGTCAATGTCGTGGCCTGCCGGAGCACCCTTTGGCAGGGTCAGGCGAGCTCCCATTTCCTCGGCAAAGACGAGGTGTCTCAGTTGCTGAGCCTGGCGAACGTCTTCTTCATCGCGTGCCCAAACCACGTCGAACCGGTTTGCGCCAACGCCCGCAACCAAAGTTTTCGATTCGCGTGGATGAAGTGACCTCCGAGGCGCCAATGGGGCGCTGAGGTCAGAGATCGGGAGTGTCGGCAGGGGCAAGTCACGCATGGTGAGCTCCGTGGAAAGTCTGCCGTGGATGTTTCCTGTTTGCCATGACGTGGCCATGAACCGGCGATGACGTCGGTATGACATCCGAGAGCGACCTGGGGCGGATCGCCATCGCGGAAACTCCCGGTGCGTGCGGGTGGCGCGCGCTGCTAGCATCAAACGCATGAGCTTTCAGTTGTTCGGTCTGCCTGTTTCGCGTGGCTTCGCAATCGGCCGAGCCGTGCTGGTCGCGTCGAGCCGGGTCGACGTTGCCCACTACTTCATCGGGCCGGACAGGGTCGATGCCGAGATCGACCGGCTGCGCAGTTCGCGGGACGCCGTGGCGGACGAATTGAGCACACTGCAGCGCGATTTGCCACCCGAGGCGCCGGCAGAGTTGTCGGCGCTGCTGGATGTTCACCTTATGCTGCTGCATGACGAGGCGCTGACCGGGGCGACCAAGCAATGGATTCGGGAGCGCCACTACAACGCGGAGTGGGCCCTGTCGGCTCAGCTTGAAGTGCTGGCGCGGCAGTTCGACGAGATGGAAGATGAGTACCTTCGCGAGCGCAAGGCAGACCTGGAACAGGTTGTCGAGCGCTTGCTGCGCGCGATGGCGCGTGGCCCTGCCGCGTCGTACGCGCCTGCACCAGGGGTGAAGGCGCGAGATTTCGCCGGCGAAGACCCGCTTGTGCTGGTGGCAAGTGACATCGCGCCAGCGGATATGCTGCAGTTCAAGCGCAGCGTGTTCATGGGTTTCGTGACCGATGTGGGGGGCAAGACCTCACACACCGCCATTGTCGCCCGCAGCATGGACATTCCTGCCGTGGTGGGAGCACGTGAGGCGAGCCGCATCATCCGACAAGACGATTGGGTCGTGATCGACGGCGACGCGGGGATCGTGGTGGTCGATCCGTCGCCGATCATCTTGGAAGAGTACCGGTTTCGGCAGCGCCAAAGCGAACTTTCGAGGGAGCGCTTGTCGCGGTTGCGGCATACGCCAGCCGTCACCCTGGATGGCGAACGCGTTGAGTTGCTCGCCAACATCGAGATGCCAGGCGACGCAGTGACGGCCCTGGAAGCTGGCGCGGTGGGCGTCGGTCTGTTTCGAAGTGAGTTCCTGTTCATGAATCGCGGTGGAGAGCTGCCCAGTGAAGACGAGCAGTTCGAGGCCTATCGATCGGCGGTTCAGGCGATGAAGGGCTTGCCAGTCACGATTCGTACGGTTGACATTGGAGCGGACAAGCCGATTGATCGCATGTCGGCCAGTGAATTGCGCCACGAGCACGCGTTAAACCCAGCGCTTGGGCTTCGTGCTATCCGCTGGAGCCTGTCCGAGCCGGGTATGTTCAGGCAACAGCTGCGCGCCATCCTACGGGCAAGCGCATACGGCAAGGTCAGGCTGTTGATACCGATGGTGGCGCATCTCAGCGAAGTCCGGCTGACATTGGAAGCGTTGGCTCGGGCGAAGCAGCAGTTGAACGAAGCAGGGAGGGCCTTCACGCATGTCGAAGTCGGCGCGATGATCGAAGTGCCCGCAGCGGCATTGATGTTGCCCGCCTTCTTGAGGCACTTCGACTTCGTTTCGATAGGTACGAACGATCTCATTCAATACACGCTCGCAATCGACCGCGCAGACGAGGCTGTAGCGCACCTCTATGACCCTTGGCACCCCGCCGTACTTCGCTTGCTCTCGCAAACGATCACGGGAGCACGTGCAGTGGGGAAGAGCGTTTGCGTATGCGGCGAAATGGCTGGCGATCCTATGTTCACAGAGTTGCTTCTCGGGATCGGGCTAAGAAGCTTCTCGATGCATCCGTCGCAGATTTCGTCGATCAAGCAGCGAGTACTGCGCGCAGACCTGCGCCACTGGGCGGCGCATGTGGAACACGTACTTGGCGCGGACGACCCTGAGCGGGCGTGTGCCGCTGTCCAATTTGCCACGCCTACCCTCTCGCGGGAGCTTACCGGTTTGCAAGGCTGACGCCACCCGCTTCGTCAAAAAACTGCCTGACCTGCGCGCCCGACTCATGCTACAGTCGATATCTTCGCTCATCTGCGCCGCCAAAAATAGCAACGCAGCAGCGATGAGAGTGGAAAGACGAAGAAGTTGACTGGGTTTAGAAAAACGTGCGATAATCTCAGTCTGAGCTGAGAACTGCAAAGTGCAGCAGCGGAACGCGAAAGCGGCCACCGACAGGTGGGCGGGAAGTTCTTTAAAAACTAACAGCCGATAAGTGTGGGCGTTTGAAGGCGAGTGCCAAGACGAGCTGGGTTAGCCTGAGAGGGTTGGCTTGGGGAGTCGAGGTCTTATGGACTTTAAACGCTCACTGAAGAGAATAGAGTTTCATGCAAGTGAAGTTTCTATCAATTCTTTGAGTAATTTTAACAAGATCGAACTGAAGAGTTTGATCCTGGCTCAGATTGAACGCTGGCGGCATGCCTTACACATGCAAGTCGAACGGCAG
>CANJKD010000007.1 GCA_947474415.1 Burkholderiales bacterium
CGAAGCCCATCTGGCCCAGGGTGTCGGCCACCAGTTCTAGGCGCAGCACCGGGCTGTCAAGCGCCATGAAGCGCTGCTTCAGCTCGGTGCTCAGTGGCAACAGTTCACTCCAGCGGTTGGCGAGCCAGCCGCAGTCGTTCCACTGGTATGGCTTGCGCAGCGGCAGCTCGACGCCAGCCTGGCCGCCGCCTTGTGCGGCGCCGGTTTCGATGCGGCGCTCGATGTCTTGCGCCAGCGCCCGAAGCGCGTCGCGGGCGAACGCCAGGTCGTCGGGCACGGGCACCACGGCGTCGGCGTCGAGCAGCGTCACGTCACCGGCCCAGAGCCCGAACTTCAGCTGCGCGCTGCGCTCGACGCGGAAGCGTTGCGTGCCGGTGCAGCGCACCATCATCAGCCCCGGCCGAGGGCGCTGCAGTTCGTCGATGCGGGCCAGCGTGCCGACCGGAAAGAAGGCCTCGTGTGCGAAGGCATCGCCGGTCGGGCCGGCGCTCGCGGCCCGCTGCCGCACCTCGCGGCCCGCACTCAAACAGACGACCCCGAACGGGGTGCCCGCCTTGTGGCAGCGGCCGATCATGTCAAGGTAGCGCACCTCGAAGATCTGCAGCGGCAGCAGGCCGCCGGGGAACAGCACCGACTCCAGCGGGAACAGCGGCAACTGGACCAAGGTGGTGGGTAGCGGCGCGGGGTTGGCTGAATCGTCCATGACCCAATCCTAAGCGGCCTGCGTTAGCCCTGTCGCGGCCCTGACCTTGATGGCTTTTCGGGTGGTCTAATGGCGCGCCGAACGCCTCGCCTGACCTCGCACGCGCACCCATGCCCCACCTTTCGCCCGAACGCGTACGCACACGCACCGATGCCCCCGCGCCGCCGGGCGGGCCGGCGTGGTGGTGGTCGGCGCCGGTGCTGCTGTCGCTGCTGGCGCTCTGGCTGTTGGCCACGCTCGGCCTGCGCCCGCTGCTGCTGCCCGACGAGGGCCGCTATGGCGAGGTGGCCCGCGCGATGTGGACGGGCCGCTCCTGGGAGGCCTGGCTGGTGCCGACGCTGAACGGCCTGCCCTTTTTCCACAAGCCGCCGCTGTTCTACTGGCTCGACATGGCGGCCATGCAGCTGCTGGGCGCCAACGCCTTCGCGGCCCGCTTCGCCTCCGCGTTCGGCGCCTGGCTGATGGGCGCTTCGCTGTGGCTGGCGATGCGAAGAGGGCACGGGCCGGGGGCTGCGGCCATCGCGCTGGGCGTGCTCGCGACCACGCCGTTCTTCTTCATCGGCGGCCAGTACGCGAACCACGACATGCTGGTCGGCGGCCTGATCACCGCAGCCGTGCTGGCCCTGGCGCGCGCGCTCGAAGCGACACCGCGCGTGGACCTGCGCTGGCTCGTCACGGGCTGGGTGCTGTGCGGGTTCGCGATGCTGGCCAAGGGCTTGATCGGATTCGTGTTGCCGGCCCTGGTGATCGGCCCGTGGCTGCTGGCGCAGGGGCGCTGGCGCCAGACTTTGCGCCTGCTGCACCCGCTGGCCGTGTTCGCGTTCGGGGTGGTGGCAGCACCCTGGTTCATTGCGATGCAGCTCCGCTACCCGGGCTTCTTCGACTACTTCGTGATGGAGCAGCACTTCAGGCGCTTCGCACAGTCGACCTTCAACAACGTGCATGGCCTGTGGTTCTTCCTTGTCGTGATGCCGGCACTGACCTTGCCCTGGAGCGCCTGGCTGCCCGGCGCGGCGCGGCGCGTAGCCTGGCCGCTCGCCGCTGCGCGGCGCGCGTGGACGGGTTGGCGTGCCGAAGACGGCGCCGGCACATCGCACACCGCATCCGGCAACGCCACGCTCGGGCTGTATGCGTGGTGGGTGATCGCGATGGTCGGTTTCTTCTCGCTGCCCAGTTCCAAGCTGGTCGGCTATGTGCTGCCCGCGCTCGCGCCCTGGTGTGCGCTGCTGGCGCTGGCGGTCGGTGCGCCCAGGGCGAATGGCGGGGGGCGCATCTGGCCGTGGGTGATGGGCGCGTCGGCGATCGCCTGCGTGGCAGTGGTCGTCGCAGTGGCCTGGAAGGCGCCGCAATCGAACCGCGAACTGGCCCGCACATTGGCCGCAGGCATCGCGCCCGGGGACAAGGTCGTGATGGTCGACGAATACCTCTACGACGTGCCGTTCTATGCGCAACTGAAACACCCTGTGTTCATCACCGGCAATTGGGCCGACCCCGAACTGCCGAAGCGCGACAACTGGCGCAAGGAGATGTTCGACGCCGCACGCTTCGACCCCGCGCTGGGCCGCGAACTGCTGCTGCCGGCCGAGAACCTCAACCGCATCGCCTGTGGCGCGAGCGCCGTCTGGTTCATCGTGCCGGCACCGAACGCGGCGCCCGTGGCCGCGCTGGCTGGCGCGGTGCGCGCCTTCAGCGGCGCGCGCAATGAACTGTGGCGCGTGCCGGGCCGCGCCTGCCCCTTACACGGCCACTGAACCGGCCATCGACCCGATGCGGCACTTCATTCGTTACACCGCCGTGGGCGCAGTCGCCACTGCGGCCCACTACCTGCTGCTGGTGCTGTGCGTCGAGTACGGCGGCTGGCCGGCCTTTGCGGCCTCGGGCCTCGGCGCGGTGCTCGGCGCGCAGCTGGCGTATGCCGGCAACCGCTGGTTCACCTTCGCGCACCGCGGCAGCGTGGGCACGTCATGGCTGCGCTTCCAGGCCACTGCGCTGCTCGGCGCGCTGCTCGGCATGGCGCTCGTGGCGCTCGGCGTGCGGCTCGGCATCCACTACCTGATCGCGCAGGCGGCCGCGACCCTGGCCAGCCTGGTGCTGACGTTCGCGGTCAACCGCTACTGGACCTTCCGCCCGGCGGCCGCAGGTCAATGACAGGGGTCAGACCGTGCGCCAGACGCGCCCCAGCCTGACCCTGGCGGCCGCCAGGTCTTGCGCGAACGCGGCGCTGTCGAGGTAGGCCATTTCGCGCTGGCGGGCCGGGGCGATGGCGTCGGGCACGGCATCAGGTACATCGGGCACTCCGCCTGCTGCGGGTGCATCCGCCGGGTGGCAAAACAGCAGGCCACCTTCGGCCGGCAACGCGGCGAGCCAGCCCTGCATCAGCGCGCGGTAATCGGTGGCGACGAAGTCATAGGCCCCCAGCAACGCCGGGTTGTGCGCCAGTTGGCGTTGCGCCATCTCGGCCGCCAGCGCGCGCCCGCCGGTGTGTTCGATGAGCCAGCGTTTCAGGCCGGCGCCGGGCCCGAGCACGCGGCCGGTGTTGCGCAAGGCGGGCATTGGCTGCACGTGCTCGACCATGTCGAGAATGATGCCGCGCAGCACCGGCAGGTGGTGCACATGCTGGTGGCCATCGATGAAGGCGGGCGGCCGGTCGCGCACCCGGTTGAAGGCCGCCAGCTGCGCATGCACTTCGTTGCGCAGCGCGCCGCGTGGCAGGGCGCCGAGGTGGGCCCGGGCGATCAACATCGGCAACGAAGGAAACTCTGGCCAGATCTTTGCCAGGCGCGGGCTCAATGGCCGGCCTTCGGTAAAGTTCAGGTGCAGGCCCACGTCGACGGTGGCAGGCAGGCGGTTCAGCAGCGGCGCGCTGACCGGCCAGTCTCGGCCATTGGTCAGGCACGAAATCGCCGCCAGGCGCCCGGCCAGGGCCAGGCGGGCGATGCCGGCCGAGATGCCCGGCGTGAGCCCGAAGTCGTCGGCACAGACGGCCAGAACGCGCCCTGCCGTCATGCGGGCGATGCGTTCGCAAGCGTGGGCGGGATCGCACCGCGGCCCGCTTCGCTGCCCACCACGTACACCGGCCGCTGCTTGACCTCGTCGAAGATGCGGCCCACGTACTCGCCCAGGATGCCGATCGACAGCAGCTGCACGCCGCTGAAGAACATCATGCCGCACACCAGCGTGGCCCAGCCGGGAACGTCACTGCCAAAGAAGAAGTGTTCGACGATGATCCAGAAGCCGAACGCCAGCGCGAACAGCGCGATCACCACGCCGACCGCGCTCCAGAGCCGCAGCGGCGCGTTGGTGAAAGCGGTGACGCCGGTGAACGCGAGCTTCGACAGGTTGCGCAACGAGAACGAGCTGGTGCCCGCCAGGCGCTCGGCCGGTACGTACGGAATGATCTCGTTCTGGAACCCGACCCAGGCGTACAGGCCCTTCATGAAGCGGTTGCGCTCCGGCAGCGACTTGAGCGCGTCGACGACGCGTCGGTCCATGAGCCGGAAGTCGCCCGCGTCGACTGGAATCGGCACCGCCGCGTTGCGGTTCACGAGCTGATAGAAGATGGCCGTGCCGAGGCGCTTGGCCCAGGATTCATCAGCCCGCGAGGCGCGCGCGGCGCACACCATGTCGGCACCGCGCAGCCAGGCGTCGAGCATCTGCGGCACCAGCGAGGCCGGGTGCTGGAGGTCGGCGTCCATCAGCAGCACGACGTCGCCAGCGGCCTTGTCGATGCCGGCCGTCAGCGCCGCCTCCTTGCCGAAGTTGCGCGAAAGCCGCACGTAGCGCACGCCTGGCTGCACGAGCCAGGGTGCCATCGCGGCGGGCGTGGCGTCGCGGCTGCCGTCGTCGATGACGATCACCTCCCAGCGGTCGGTCAACGCAGCGAGCTGCGCCGTCAGCCCGGTGAGCAAGGGCCCGAGGTTGGCGGCTTCGTTGAAGGCCGGCACCACGCAACTGATGGCGGGGCGGCTCGGGCGCGGGGCGGGTGAATGGCGGGCAGTGTCTGTCATTGGGCGCGGGTCTGAGGCATTGACTTTACCCGCCGCAAGGGCGCCGCCGCGGGCGGTTCAGGCCGGGTACCACAGCACCGGCCGGCGCGCGCCCTCCCAGCGCTCGAACATCGCCCCGTAAACCTCTTCGATGCGCTTGCGCTTGACCTTGAACGTGGGCGTGATGAAGCCGTTCTCGACGGTCCAGGGCTCGCTGATCACGACCAGGCAATCGAGCTGTTCGTGCGGGTCGAGCATGGCGTTGATGGTGGCCAGATGCGCCGTGAGCGACACTTCCATCACCGCACGCTGAGCCGCATCGCCGGCCCGCGCGATGGCCTCGGCGTTGAGCATCACGATGCCCAGCGGCTGGCCCAGGTTGGCGCCGGTGACCACGCAGGCCTCGACCATGCCGTTCATCATCAGCTTGTCTTCGATCGGCGCGGGCGCCACGTATTTGCCCTTGCTGGTCTTGAACAGGTCTTTGACGCGGCCGGTGATGCGCAGGTTGCCTTCGGCGTCGAGTTGGCCCTTGTCGCCGGTGCGCAGCCAGCCGTCTTCGGTCATGGCTTCGCGCGTGAGCTCCGGCTCCTTGTAGTAGCCGAGCATGACGCCGGGGCTGTTCATCTGGATCTCGCCGCTCGCCGGGTAAATGCGCGACTGCACGCCGGCGTAAGGCCGGCCGACCGTGCCCGGCCGCTGCACACCCGGCAGCGTGGCGTGCGAGACGCCGCAGTTCTCGGTCATGCCGTAGACCTCGACGATGGGCAGGCCCAGATTGGCGTACCACGCCAGCAATTCGGACGGCATCGGCGCGGCGCCACCCGCAGCGAACCGGCATTCCTGCAGGCCGAGGGCCGTGAGGATTTTCTTCCGCACGATGCCGCGGATGATCGGAATGCGCAGCAGGCGCTTGAGCTTGTCCGGCGGCATCTTCGCGCTCACGCCCTGCTGGAACTTGACCCACAGCCGGGGCACCGAGAACAGCACGGTGGGCCGGGCCCGTCGCAGGTCGGCGGCGAAGGTCTCCAGGCTTTCGGCGAAGTACACATGCATCGAAGTGGCGAGCAGGCAATGCTCGACGATCGTGCGTTCGGCCACGTGAGCGAGCGGCAGGTAGCTCAGGATGCGCGCGTCGGCCCGCAGCATCGGCACACGTTCGAGTGCGCTGGTGGTCGACCAGCCGAAGGTCGCGAAGCTGTGCATCACGCCTTTCGGGTTGCCGGTGGTGCCCGAGGTGTACATGATGGTCGCGAGCTCGTCGCCGCCCCGCACCGGCTCGCCCTGCAGCGGCGCGGTCGCCTTGACGATGTCTTCCCAGCGCGGCCCCTCGGTGGGCGGCGACAGCGGCGTGCTGATGCAGGGCAGGCCGGCAGGCACGCCGGGCTTCATGGCGTCCCAGCCGTCGAGCTTGCCGATGAACAGCAGCTTCGCCTCGCTGTGTGTGAGGACCTGCCGGACCGTGCCCGCCGCGAGCGTGGGATAGAGCGGCACCGAGACGAAGCCGGCCATCCAGATGGCCCAGTCGCACATCAGCCAGTGGGCGCAGTTTTTCGACAGGATCGCGATGCGGCTGCCCGGCTCGAAACCCAGGCTTTGCAGGTGCGCGGCCATGCGGCGTGTTTCGTCCAGCACCTGCGCCCAGGTGTAGTCGCGCACCGCGCCGCCACCGAGCGGCTGGGTCAGGACGATGCGGCCGGGCTCGGTGCCTTCCCAGTGGTACAGGCGTTGCAGGGCGAGGGCTTCGGGCGCTACGGCGGCGCCGAGGGCTGTCGAGGAGGGCGGCGATGTGGGAAACGTTGGCATCGGGCTTCCTGCAAGGTAGTGAAAGCCCGCACCTTAGGGCAAGCCTGCGAACCGGCCAAGAGCGGAACTACCCGGCAGTGGCCCCCGCGCGAGTCCGTTCTCAAGGTGCGCCGCGCGCCACCGACGCTTCGATCTGTTCCTGCACCTGCCGCGCACCGCGCAGGACCAGCAAGGCGTCGAGGTCGGCCTGCGGAGCCACCTTCCCGGCCACGCTGTCGAGCACTTCAGGGTTGGTCATCAGCGCGTGGGCCAGGGCCGACAACGCGCAGATCGCGCGGCGCGGCAGGTGCATCGGCAACTCGCCGGTGGCATTGACGATCACGTGGAAGCGCACGCTCGCCACCGCGTGGGCGGCCAGGCCCCAGGTTTCGCACAAGGCGGCGCCGAGCGCGTCGTGGCTGACACCGAACTCGGCGTGCTCGAGCATGACCAGTTCCTCGTCGTTCGCGGCCTCCGCGAGCAACCCGCGGTAGCGGTCGGGCGCATGCCGGAACAGCACCGCCTTGCCGCATTCCTCGAAGAGGCCCGCCGAGTGGGCCGCCCACGGGTCGACGCCGATGGCCTGGCCGACGCGGCCCATCAACAGGCCGCGCACACCAGCACGCTCCCAGATCGGCTGGAGTTCGGGCGCGGCCGGGAACACGGCACGCAAGCCCATCTCGAAGGTGATGGCCGCGACCTCGCGCGTGCCGAGGTGGGTGATCGCCTGCTGCACCGTCTGCACCCGGGCGCGCAGGCCGTAGAGCGACGAGTTGACCGCCTTCAGCACGGCCGAGGCGAGCGCCATGTCGGTGGCGATCAGGCTGCTGAGCGCTTGCAAGTTCACCGTGTCGTCGGCCAGCAGCAAAGACAGTTTGACGAGCGACTCGGGCTCTGCCGGGATGTCGATCTTCAGCGAACGAAGTTGCGGATCGACGGGCATGGTGGGCTTTCTTTCAGCAGGCAGAGGCGCGGCGCCAATGGTAGCGGCCGGGCCCGCGCCGCGGCGGTGCGCTACGCTCCCGGCGATGCACCCACCCACCAGCCTTCCGCCACCCGAGGTACAAGCCCCGGCGCCCACCATCACCGCACTGCTCGACCAGGCCGGCCGGCTTTTCATGTCTGCACCCCTGCAAGCCCTGGCACTGGCCGACCAGGCCTGGGCGGCGCTGCCCGAATTGCCCGCCAACGGCTCGTCGGCCGCCCACGCCAGTGTGCTGCGCACGCTCGGCTTGGCGCTGCATTACGGCGGCCGCCACGCCGACGGCCTGCTGGCCCTGAACCGCGCGCTGGCGGCCGCACCGGCTGACGACGCAGCGTTGCAGTCGACGGTGCTGCGCAGTCTGTCGATCGGTTGCGAACTGCTCGGTGCGCCGGACGAGGCGCTCGACTGGGCCCTGCGCTCGCTGGAAGCGGCACGCCCGCTCGATATTCCGGGGCTGACGCGCGACGCGCTGATGTCAGTCGGTGTGGCATATTCGCGCTGCGGCGACCCCGCCACCGGCCTCGACTACTTCGCCCAGGTGCTGGCGCTCCTGGTTGCCCCCGGCACGGAGGACGACGAGGCCAGCATCAGCGCGCTCAACAACATGGGCATCAACTGCAAGAACCTGCAGCGGCATGCCGAATCGGTGGGGCATTTCGAACGCGCACTGGCGCTGGCAGAGAGCCTCGAACACGGCAGTTCGGCCGCAGTGCTGCGCTCCAACATCGGCGAGCCGCTGATGATGCTGGGCCGGCTCGACGAGGCCCGTTGCGCGCTCACCGCAGCCATCGAGCAGCTTGCGGCCAACGGCTTCCGCGAAGGCGAGGCCCATGCCCACGTGTCTCTGGGCCGGGTGTTGCTGGCTCGCGGCGAACCCGTGGCTGCGCAGGCCGCACTGGAGCGCGCGCTGGCGCTGGCCGAACTCACCGGCGGCCGCAACCACGCGGCGGGCGCGCACCTGGCGCTGGCTGGGCTGCACAAGGCGGCCGACCGCTTCGACCTTGCCTTGCATCACCACGAGGCCTACCACGCCGCCGAGCGAGCCCAGTTCAACGCCGACTCAGTCCGCGAGATCAGCTCGCTGCGCGTTCGCCTCGAAGTGGCTGCTGCGCGCCACGATGCCGAGGTGCACCGGCTCAAGCACGTCGAGGTCGCCCGCGCGCACGACGAATTGAAGCAGCTGCACGCCGCGCTGCTCGCTGCCGACGAGGAAAAAAGCCAGCTCGTGCTGCGCCTGGCCGAGCAGAGCCGCACCGACGCGCTGACCGGCCTGGCGAACCGGCGCTGGCTCGACGAACACTTGAGCGCCGAGCTGGCGCGGGCGCGCCGCTACGGCATGCCGCTGGCTGTGGCGCTGTGTGACCTCGACTTCTTCAAGCGTGTCAACGACCGCTTCGGCCACACCGTGGGCGACGAAGTGCTGCGCCGGGTGGCCGCGATCCTGCGCGAAAGCTGCCGCAGCACCGACCTGGTGGCGCGCTATGGTGGCGAAGAGTTCTGCATCGCCTTCCTGGAAACCGATGCTGCACAGGCCGCGCGCACCTGCGAAGCGCTGCGTCTTGCGGTGGCTTCGCATGACTGGGGCGGCGTCCACAGCGGGCTGGTGGTGACCTTGTCGATCAGCGTTTCGGACGACCTGTCGCAAGCCGCCCCCGAGCCCTTGCTGGCAGATGCAGACAAGCACCTGTACCAGGCCAAGCACGAGGGCAAGAACCGGGTTTGCTGGACTGCGCCCGCCTGAGCGGCAGGGCGCGGTCCAGAATGGACGAAGGGCATCAGGTCAACCCTGACGCCCTTCTATTTTTTTCTTCGGCCCCAACTGCAGCCTGCGTTTTTGTACGCGACCGCCAGCCCTTGCCGTGGTGCGCTTGCTCAAGTCTCCTCAGCCCCGACCTGCGCGGCACCATTCCGGTGCCAGCCGCGACAAGCGAGACTGTAGGGGGGTGCCCGCGTTCGTGCGACGGGGTTTTCCCGAGCCTCAGGGCGCGGCGGGAACGGACAGCACGACCCGCGTTCCAGCGCCCGGCACGCTGCTCACCGAGACCGTTCCGCCGTGCAGTTCGGCGATGCGCTTGACGATCGCCAGCCCCAGGCCCTTGCCGCCCTCGCCGGTGGCCGGCGCCACACTCTGGCGGCTCTGGTAGAAACGGTCGAACAGGTGCGGCAGGTCGGCGGCATCGATGCCCGGGCCGGTGTCGCGCACGCTGACCTGCACGCGACCTTCTCGCACGCAGGCCGCGAGCGTTATGCGCGCGCCGGCCGGGCAGAACTTCAGCGCGTTGTCGACCAAGTTGGCGATGGCGCGCTCGAACAGTTCGATATCGAGGGCGGCGAAGGGCGGCGTGGCCCCCGGGTCGGCTCCTGCGCCGCCACCATTGGGTTCGTGATCCGCAGCCGCAGCGCTTTCGGCCTGCAGGCCCACGCCCTGCTTCGCCGCGCGTTCGGCGAAGCGGGCGCAGATGTCGTCGAGCAACTCGCCGGCGTCCACCGTTTCGGTGCGCAGCTTGAATTCGGGTTCGTCGAGCTCGGCCAGGTCGCCGAGTGACTGAACCAGCCGCGCCGCGTTGCGGGTGTTGCGAAGCGCGATCTCGATCAAGCGCCGGTCGTCGTCGGCGCGCGGCGCGCTGGCGGCGCCAAGTGGGGCGGCCCAGCGCCCTTCCAGTGTCTCGAGGCAGGCCGCCGTGGCGGTCAACGGCGAGCGCAGGTCGTGCGACAGGTTGCTGACGCCTTCGCGGCGGAAGTGGTCGAGCCGGCGCAACTGCGTCCATTGGCGCAGGCAGATGTCGAGCATCATCTCGAAGGCGCCGGTGAGCTGGCCGAATTCATCTCGCGTTCTGGGTGGCAGCAGGCTCTTGGCACCGCTCATGTTTTTGTCCAGGCCGCGCTGCGAAATCAGCGCCACCGCGTCGGTGAGGCGACGCAGCGGGCGCGTCACCGAAACGATGATGAGCAGGGCGAGCAGGGTCGTGACCGCGACCACGGCAACGATCAGCCACAGCGCCGGGCGCGCCACGCTCATGCGCAACGCGGCCCAGCGGCCGTCGGGCAGTTGCTCGGTGTGCAGCACCAGGTACAGGTAGCCAGCCACCGGGTCGGCGCTGCGGATCACCGCACGGCGCACCGGCTGCACCGCCACCACTGCATCGGCGTCCATGCGCTCGGGGTCGTCGCCCATCACGTAGGCCGCCTCCTGCTTGCCGACCGCCTGCAGCACCGGGCCCAGCGCGACCTTGAAGCCGGGCGGCATCGGTGTGCCACTGCAGGCGAGCACCGCGCCATTGGTGTCGAGCAGGTAGAGCTGGGTGTCGGGCTCGAACAGCACCATGTTACGCAACCAGCCCTGAAATTCGTCGGGCCGGCGTTCGTACAACTCGAACAGATCGTCGTAGTTGGCCACCACGCGCTGCAGGAACGCGCTGCCGCGCCGGTAGGCGGTCTCGTGTTCGAAACGCTGAAAGGCGTAGATGACGGCAGCGATCACCAGCAGCGCGGTCAGCAACCCGGTGGCGAAGACGGTCAAAGCGAGCTTGAGGCGGACGGTCATGCCGGGTCACGCCACATCGCGCATCTTGTAGCCAACCCCTCTTGCGGTGAGGATCAGGACCGGCCGCATCGGGTCGGCTTCGAGCTTGGCGCGCAGGCGGTTGATGTGGGTCGTGACGGTGTGCTCGTAGCCATCGTGGGTGTAGCCCCAGACCGCGTTCAGCAACTGCGAGCGCGAGAACACATGGCCGGGGTGCGACGCGAAGTGCAGCAGCAACTCGAACTCGAGTGCGGTGAAGTCGATCAGCTCGCCTCGGCAGCGGACCTGGCGCTTGGCAGGCAATATCTCCAGCTCGCCGTTGCGGATGGCGCCGTTGCCCTTCAGGCTCGCGGCGTGGGCGTTCGCCTGCGCCGCGGCCAGCAGGTCGGCGCGGCGCAGCAAGGCCTTCACGCGCGCCAGCAGTTCGGCGAGCGAGAACGGCTTGGTCAGGTAGTCATCGGCCCCCAGCTCGAGGCCAAGCACGCGGTCGAGCTCGGTCGACTTGGCGGTGAGCATCAGGATCGGCGTGGCGCTGCCGTTCGCGCGCAGCGCCTTGCAGACTTCCAGGCCATCGACGCGCGGCATCATCAGGTCAAGGATCAGCAGGTTGCCGGGGTGCTCGGCGTGGCGCGCCAGCACCTGTTCGCCGTCGGCCACCGCCGTCACCTCGTAGCCAGCGCCGCGCAGGTTCATCACCAGCAACTCGCGGATGTCGGTCTGGTCTTCGGCGACGAGGATGTGGGCAGGCGGCATGCGGGGTGGTCGGCTCGGAGGCACGGATTCTTACCGTTCGCCGTCCCGGCTTCTGACGCAATTGTGATCTTCCTGTGATGTTCGGTGAGGCTGGCGCGAGGTGCGGCGACGAAAGTTCAGGCACCGACAACGGATGAGGACCTTCGCATGAACACTGCCCACCTCACTGCCAGCTCCACAGCCAGCCCGAACCCCGCCAACGCCTTGCCACCCACCGGCACGTCCGGCGTCTGCTGGGCCGAGATGGTCACGCACCGCAACTACCTGGTGCGCTTTGCGCGGCGCAAGCTGCGTGACCCGCTGATGGCCGAAGACGCGGTGCACGATGTGTTCGAGGCCGTGCTGTCGGGCCGGGCCGTGTTCGCCGGCCGGTCGGCGCTGCGCTCGTGGTTGACGGCCGTACTGAAGCACAAGATCGTCGATTCGGTGCGCCGCAATGCCGGCACCGATTCGCTCGACGAGCTGGGTGGCCCCGACCGCGAAGGAGGCGGTGTGCTGGCGCTCGAATGCCCGCAGCCCCGCCCCGATCAAATCGCCGAGCAGCACCAGTTGCTGATGCTGGCGCTGCAGCGCATCGAGGCCTTGCCCCCCGGGCTGCGCGACGCGATGCGGCTGCGCGTACTCGAAGAACAGCCGACCGAAGCGGTGTGCCGCGAACTCGGCATCAGCGAAGAGAACCTGTTCGTGCGGATTCACCGGGCACGCAAGCAACTGCTGTCCTGAACGCAGCCGGTGCGGCAGCTGCAGGCCCGGGTGAGCCGCTGCGCCCCCAAGCAAGCAGTGCCACTTGGCCCAACCCCCTGAGGGCGGGAACGTCGAAGACATTTCCTGGAGGTGCTCACTACACTTCGGCGATGGACCTGCCCGAACCCCCGCTGCTGATGGCCTGCCTGTGCGCCCGGTGGTGCGGCACCTGCGGCAGCTACGAAGCCGTGTTCGCGGCCTGTGCCGCCGCCTACGGCGCGCAGGTGCAGCCGCTGTGGGTTGACATCGAAGACGAGGCCGATCTGATCGGCGGCATCGATGTCGACAACTTTCCGACCCTGCTGCTGGCGCGCGGTGACGCGCTGCTGTTCCTCGGCACCATCACGCCGCACCCACAGACGCTGTCGCGGCTGGTGGCCAGCGGACTGGCCGGCGACCTGAAGCCTGGCGATCCCGCCACCCGACCCCATACCGATGCCGAGGCCGCGAAGCTGCCACAGCGTCTGCGCGCGTGGGCTGAGGCCGGGCGCGCCCGGCACAGCGCGCCCGGCCTCAGCTGAAGAGCGTTTGCACCGCCCGCCCCAAGGCCGGGAAGTCCGTCAGCGCCACGAACGCGACGCCGGCCGCGGCGCCCGCCAGGTGCGCGTCGTGGTTGACGCGCCCGCGCGCCTGCCGTGAGGCGTAGTAGCTGTACGCCAGGTACAGCACGGCGAACAGCGGCGCCGGAATCGGCACGGGGATCGGCAGGATGAAGATCGAGGCCGACGGGTTGTAGACGATCGAGGCGAACAGCACCGCCAGGATCGCGCCGGAAGCGCCGAGGCACTTGTAGCCAGGGTCACGCCGATGCGTCAGCCAGGTGCCGAGGTCGCTCGCCAGCAGGCCGAAGAAGTACAAAGCCAGGAACCGCCCCGTGCCCATCGCCCGCTCCAACGCGAAGGCGAAGGCCCAGAACGTGAAGCCGTTGAAGAACAGGTGGGCGAGGTCGGCATGCAGGAAGGCGCTGGTGAGCAGGGTCGAATACTCGCGATGCGGCAGCAGCCAGTGCGGCCGGAACAGGTTGCGTTCGAGCATCGCCGGTGCAGCGAACAGGCCGATCAGGCTGGCGATCACGATCAGCGCCAGCAGCGCGGTGGCGCCGGGGGATTCGGTGCCAAGGGTCACGAGTGGGTCCATGGGGGTTCGACGAGTGCTTCGAAGTGAAAGGTTCAGGGGGCGCCGATCATGCGGCACCGGCAGGCAGGGCGCGCCGGCTGAGGCACATTACAGGCTCGAATCATCAGGCGCGCCCGGGTGCCGCCGCCGGCGGCGAGTGGCCCGCCGAGGGCATCAACCATGTGGATACTGACCGAAGCGCCGCGAGGCAGCAATTTCTACGAAGCCGAATCGACCTGCGGCAACAAGGCGTTGATCTCGGACACCTGCGACACCGTCATCTTCGCCCGCTCGCAGGGTGCCGACGGCTACCGCGTCGTCGCGCAGCGCGGCCGTGAAACCTTCTTCATCGGCCCAGCGCCGGTGCGCGGCCAGACGGCCGACATCAACGCGCAGATGCTCAGCATCGCCAAGCAGCTGCAGGCTGCGGTGCTGATCTATTGATCCGGCCCTGTGAAGTCTCAAGCCGCATAACGCACACGGCGGTCTTGAAAGTAGCTGATCACGCGCTCTGGAGTTCGTTC
>CANJKD010000008.1 GCA_947474415.1 Burkholderiales bacterium
CGACGCTCTTCCGATCTTGTGGCTCGACGCCGGCTTCGCAAATGCGGCCGCGGCGGACACGTTGAGGGCCGGGGTCGGGGCTGCCGGCGCCGGTGCCTGGCTGGTGGCCAGCGCGCTGCACGACGGCCGGCTGCCGCGCGCACGCGCCTGACGAAGGGGAAGTGTTCGACTCATGGCGCGATCCGCATCACGAATCGTGCCACCGAACGCGCCACCGAACGCGCCACCGCCTGCGCCACGGCCCGTGTCAACCGGTGCAACGCTGCACCTGGCGTGCCTCGGGCCCGGGCGACGGCGCGGTTGCGGCCACATCTGCAACACCGGCCGCGACACAGTGTTTCACTTCTGACGGCGCAGCGCACCGCCAGGCTCACCCGTGGTCGCATGCTTGGCGGGGCCGCCTGCCGGCGCCCTCGCGCAACCGTCAGTGGCACGTCGCTTGCGTGAAGGGTCGCCCATGACCGAACTTTCTGCGGCCGAGTCAGTGGCCGACAACGTGTGGATCTGCCCGTTCTGCCCGCTGGCCTGCGACCACCTCGGTGTGGGTTACGGTTCCGGGGCGGAGCCGCTGGCGCTGCAAGGCGATACGTGCGCGCGAGCCAGCCGCGCGTTGGCGCAGTTCACGGGCGTGCCGCGAGAGGCCAGCGCGCAGGTCAATGCCCAGCCCTGCGATCTGAACACGGCCGTGGCGGCGGCGGCGCGCCTGCTGGCCGCGAGCCGCCAACCGCTGTTCGCAGGCCTCGGCACCGACGTGGCCGGCGCACGCGCCCTCTACCCGCTGGCCTGTGCCACCGGTGCCATCTGCGACGCCGCCGGGGGCGAGGCCCTGATGCAGGGGCTGCGTGCGCTGCAGGACCGTGGCCAGTACACCGCCACGCTCGCTGAGGTGCGCACACGTGCTGACCTGATCGTGTTCGTCGGCGGCCTGCCCACCGATCTGGCGCCGCTGATCGGGTTGCGCTGCGGCATCGGCGAGGCCCAGGTGCCGCGGCGCCAGGTGGTCGTGCTCGGGCCGGCACCGGGCGATGAAGCCACGCTTGCCGCCTGGGCTGCGGCGGGTGGCGTGAGCGTCGACTCGGTGCCGTTGAACGGTGACCTGTTCGACACGCTGGCGCTGTTGGCGGCACTGTCGTTGGCGCCCAGCGGCCGCACGCCACCGGCCGCGTCGCCGGCCTTGCAGGCACTCGCGCAGCGGCTGCGCGCGGCCCGCTATGCCGTGCTGGTGGGGGCCCCGGCCCGCTTGCCGGCGCAGGCCGCACTGATCATCGAAGCGGTCCACCAGGTGGTGGGCAGTTTGAACCAAAGCACCCGGGCGGCGGCCCTCTGGGTTGGCGGCGGCAACGGTGCCGCCACGGTGAACCAGGTCTTCACCTGGCTGTCGGGCCTGCCGCTGCGCTCGCGGGCCGGGCCACTCGGGCTGGAGCATGAGCCGCTGCTGTTCGATGCGGCGCGGCTGCTGGCCGACGACGCGGTCGATGCGCTGTTGTGGTTGGCCAGTTTCGATGCGCAGTCCCTGCCGCCGCCGAACCGCTTGCCGATGATCGTGCTCGGCCACCCGGCGCTGGCGGCTTCGGTGGCCACCACGGGCGCCCGCGGCGGCTTGCCGACCGTGTTCATCCCGGTCTCCGCGCCCGGCATCGGCAGCACTGGCCATTTGTTCCGCACCGACGGTACGGTGCTGATGCCGCTCGATGCGGTGTATCGCGATCGCCTGCCGACGGTGGCCGATGTTCTGGGGCGCATCACTGCCGAGTTGCGTGCCCTGCGCGAAGAGGTGTCGTCATGACCCGCCTGCTGCTGCGTGGCGGGATGGTGATCGACCCGGCGAACCACAGCGCAGGACAGCAGCGCGACCTCGCCGTGCGCGACGGCCGCATCGTCGACCTTGTCTTGGGGGAGGTGTCAGAGCAGGGGTTCGATCAGGTGATCGACGTGAGCGGCTGCGTCGTGATGGCGGGCGGCATCGACATGCACACCCACATCGGCGGCGGCAAGGTGAACCTGGCGCGCATGCTGATGGCCGAGGACCACCGCGACGGCGGCAACCCGATCAAGCGCCCGACGAACCCGCTCGAACTCGATTCCTGCGGCGGCTGCGCCCCCGGCACGCTTGCGATCGGCTACCGCTACATCGAGATGGGCTACACGGCCGCCTTCGAGCCGGCGATGTTGCCGAGCAATGCGCGCCAGGCGCACATGGAGATGGGCGACGTGCCCATCCTCGACCACGGTGCCTACGTGATGCTCGGCAACGACGAGTTGTTCCTGCAACTGCTGGCCGAGGGCGGGCCGGACTGCCGCAACTTCGCGCAACTGCGCGACTACACCGCCTGGACCATGCATGCCAGCAAGGCGATGGGCGTGAAGGTGGTCAACGCGGGCGGCATCTCGGCCTTCAAGTTCAACCAGCGCAAGCTCGATGTGAACGAGCCCCATGTGCACTGGCAGGTCACGCCGCGGCAGATCCTGCACGTGCTGGCGCGGGCATTGCGCGAGCTGGGTGTGCCGCACCCGCTGCACATCCACGGCAGCAACCTCGGCGTGGCCGGCAACATCGAGTCGACGCTGGAGACCATCGAAGCGCTCGAGGGCCTGCCGGCGCACCTGACGCACATCCAGTTTCACGCCTACGGCACCGAAGGGCCGAAGAAGTTCTCGTCGGCGGCATTGCAACTTGCCGACGCCGTGAACGCCAACCCGCAGATCAGCATCGATGTCGGCCAGATCATGTTCGGCCAGACCGTCACCGCCTCCGGCGACTCGATGCGCCAGTACGCGAACTCGGGCCTCGCGAACCCGCGCAAGTGGATCGGTGCCGACATCGAATGCACGGCCGGCTGCGGCGTCGTGCCGTTCCGCTACCGCGAGCAGAGCTACGTCAATGCGCTGCAATGGGTGATCGGGCTGGAGATCTTTCTGCTGGTGCGCAACCCCTGGCAGGTGGTGCTCACCACCGACCACCCGAATGGCGGCCCGTTCACCAGCTACCCGCACCTGATCCGCTTGCTGATGGACCGCAGCTTCCGCGCCGAGCAGCTCGCCAAGCTGCACCCGGAGGTGGTCGCGAACTGCGCCCTGGCGTCCATCACCCGCGAGTTGACGATCGACGAGATCGCGATCCTGACGCGCGCCGGCCCGGCCCGTCTGCTCGGCCTGGCCGACCGCGGCCAGCTCGGCGTCGGTGCGGCGGCCGACATCGCGGTGTACCGCGAAGACGCCGACTTCGAAGCGATGTTCAAGACACCGGAATACGTCTTCAAGGACGGCACGCTGGTCGCGCGCGCCGGCCGCGTGATGGCCGTGCCGGTGGGCGGCACGCACTATGTCGAGCCCGGCTATGACCCGGCGATCGAGAAGACCTTGCGCCGCCATTGGCAGGCGCATGGTGCGATCAACTTCGACAATGTCGTGATCGGCCACGACGAGTTGTGCCGCTGCTGCAACGGCGGGCGCCTGCTGCCGACGGCCTGCGTTGAGGGCGCGCCATGAGCGATGCGTTGGTCCGCAACGGTGTCACCATCGACGACAGTTTCGCCGAAGCCTTCCCGATGAAGGCGACGCGCATCGTCATCACAGCTCACAACCTGACCTGGGCGCGCCACGCCGCCCTTGCCGCGACCGGCTTCGCGACCTCGGTGATCGCCTGCGGCTGCGAGGCCGGCATCGAGCGCGAGCTCGACCCGAGCGAGACGCCCGATGGCCGGCCGGGGCTGGCCGTGCTGTTTTTCTCGATGTCTGGCAAGGAGCTGGCCAAGCAGGTCGAGCGCCGCGTCGGCCAATGCGTGCTGACCTGCCCGACCACTGCCGTGTTCGCCGGCATTCACGTGGGCGAAGCCATCGCACTCGGCAAGAACCTGCGTTTCTTCGGCGATGGCTGGCAAATCTCGAAGGTCATCGCTGGCATCCGCTATTGGCGCATTCCGGTGATGGACGGCGAGTTCGTCGCGCAGGAAACCACGGCCGTGGTGAAGGGCGTGGGCGGTGGCAACCTGCTGCTGCTGTGCCGCGACACCGACACCGCGCTGGCGGTTGCGGAGGCCGCCGTGCAGGCGATGAAGACTCTGCCCAACGTGATCATGCCCTTCCCCGGCGGCGTGGTGCGTTCGGGCTCGAAAGTGGGCAGCAAGTACGCGGCACTCAGCGCATCGAGCAACGACGCCTTTTGCCCGAGCCTGTACGGGCTTGTCGAGCGGAGCGAGCTGACGCCGCAGACGCGCTGCGTCATGGAGATCGTGATCGACGGCTTGACCGAAGCCGATGTCGGCGCCGCGATGCGGGTGGGCATGCAGGCCGGCATCGCGATCGGTGCAGCCGGCGGACTGCTGCGCATTTCGGCTGGCAACTACGGCGGCAAGCTGGGGCCGTTCCACTTTCATCTACAGAAGCTGTTGGCTGAAGGAGGTGTGGAATGAGCGGCTGGCGCTTCACGCTTAAACACGCGCCTGCGCTCAGGGTCGATCTGCGCGGCATCACACCGACGGCGCTGGCGGGGCTTTCGGTGGCCGATGTTGAACGCTTGCCGGTGGTCTGCGGCAATGCGACGCTGGCGTTGGCGGAATTCTTCGTGATCGAAACCCTTGCCAGCGACGCGCTGGTCTTCGACGCCGACCTGGCGCGCTTCGACCGCGTCGGCTGGCAGATGAGCGGCGGCCTGATGCAGGTCGAAGGCAGCGTGGGCCACTATGCCGGCGGCTGCATGACCGCGGGCGCGCTCGCTGTGAAGGGCCATGCCGGTGCGCTGGCAGCCTGCGAGATGGCGGGCGGCACGCTCAGCGTCGAAGGCAATGTGGGCGACTTTGCAGGCAGCACCTTGCCCGGCAGCATGGACGGCATGCGCGGCGGAAGTCTGGTCGTCAAGGGCGACGCCGGGGCCCGCTTCGGTGACCGCATGCGGCGCGGCAGCGCGCTCGTGTTCGGCGACGCGGGCGACTTCCTTGCCTCGCGCATGGTGGCCGGCACGATCGCCGTGGGGGGCCGCGCGGGCGCGCACGTGGGCTATGGCATGCGGCGCGGCAGCGTCGTCTTCGCAGCGGGGCCGGCGGCCTTGCAGCCAGGCCCGACCTTCGTGCCCGCGCTCGCCGATGCCGGCGTGATCTGGCAGTTGCTGGCACGCGACCTGGCCCGCCACGGTGGGCCGTTCGCCGCTCTGCCTGCGATGCGCACCCTGCGCCACTTGGGCGACGTGGCAGTCGGTGGCAAGGGTGAACTGATCCTTGCCGCGCCCTGACGTCCTGACGTCAGGTAACCTTCCTCATTAATTTTTCCGGAGTTGATCCGATGACCGTTAGCCATGTCTTCCATGCCGGCGAGGCGACCGTCTTCGCCCGCGAGGGCCAGTTCACCGATGCCATGCCAGAGATACTGATCGGCCGTACTGACGGCCCGGTCGGCCAGGCCTTTGCCAACATGATGGCGCAGAGCAAGGGACACACCGCGATGTTCGCGATCCGGGCCTGCAACCAGCTCGTGCGGCCGGCCACCATCATCGTGCCGAAGGTGACCCTGAAAGACTTCGCCAACATCGACCTGTTCGGTGGCGTGGTGCAAAGCGCGACCGCCGATGCGGTGGTCGACAGCCTGATCGACGGCACGATCCCGAAGGAACTGGCCAACGAGCTGTGCATCATCAGCCTGGTCTGGATCGACCCGCGCTGCGCGAAAGACCCGAACTTCGACAGGAAGGACATGTACCGCACCAACCACGAGGCCACCATGCTCGCCATCAAGCGGGCGCTGAGCAATGAGCCTTCGGTTGACGAACTGATCGCGAATCGCCTCAAGATCAAGCACGACATGGACGACTGGAGCTGAGGCTTCATGGCTGCTGCGGCCTCGCCTTGCTTTGCGCTGCTGGACGACTGCGGCGCCACGGCGCAGCGGCCGAGCAGCCGCCTCTATCAGGGCTTTGAGCGTGAGCACCGTTGCACCGACCCCACCGGGCTCGATGCGATGTGGGCGCAGGTCGATGCCGATCTGCGCAGCGGCTTGCATGCGGTGCTGCTGGCCGACTACGAATGGGGCGCGAAGCTGCTGAAGGCCGGCTTCGAGCGGCTCGGCGCTGGTGATGCGGGCGTTGGCGAGGCATCTGCGCTGCGGGTGCTGCTGTTTCGCGAGCTGTCGATGTTGTCTGCGGCCGAGGTGAACGCCTGGCTTGCGCAGCGCGAGGCAGGGCAAGCCGGGCCGGCCGAGGTGGTAGCGCAAGCCCCGGCGGCTGGCGTGATGAAGCTGTCGCCCAGCGTGGACCGGCCCGCGTTCACCGAGGCCATCGCGCGCATCCATGAGGCCATTGCGGCCGGCGAGACCTATCAGGTCAACTACACCTACCGCCTGCACGGCCAGGCTTACGGTTCGCCACTGTCGCTGTACCGGCGGCTGCGCGAGCGCCAGCCGGTGGCGTATGGCGCGCTCATCGAACTGCCCGAAGCTGCCCTGCCGACAGACGCCGCGACCCATGTGCTTTCATGTTCGCCGGAACTCTTTCTGCGCCATGCGGCCGGCCAGCTCACGGCACGCCCGATGAAAGGCACGGCAGCACGCGTGGCCGGCGCCGAGGGCGACAGCGAGACCGCCCGCCACCTGTCGATCGACACCAAGAACCGGGCCGAGAACCTGATGATCGTCGACCTGCTGCGCAACGACCTGGGCCGCCTGGCGCAGGTTGGCAGCGTGCGCGTGCCCGAGCTGTTCGCTATCGAGCCGTACAGCACGGTGTTCCAGATGACGTCGACGGTGCAGGCCCGCCTGAAACCCGATGTCGGCTTTGCCGACGTGCTGCGCGCCGCCTTCCCCTGCGGCTCGATCACCGGCGCGCCCAAACACCACACCATGCAGTTGATCGCCGGCCTGGAGACCACGCCGCGCGGCCTCTATTGCGGCGCCATCGGCTGGCTCGAAGCGCCACAGGGTGAGGCGGGCTGCGGTGATTTCTGCCTGTCGGTCGCGATACGCACCCTCACGCTGGGGCGCGAGGTGCAGGGGCTGCGCGCAGCGCGGCTCGGCATCGGCGCGGGCATCGTCACCGACAGCCGGGCCGATGACGAGTTCGAAGAGTGCCTGCTGAAGGCGCGCTTTCTGACCGGGCTGGACCCCGGCTTCGAATTGTTCGAGACGATGCTCGCGGTGTCGGCCCTCGATGCCCGGCCGGCCCTGCAGAACCTCGTGCACCACCTGGACCGCATGGCCGCCAGTGCTTGCGCGCTGGGCTTCCGCTTCGACCGGGGCGAGGCCTCTGATGCCGTGGCCGCGTGCGCTGCGGCGCTGGCGGGCGCCGGGCCCTGGCGATTGCGCCTGAGCTTGTCGCACGCCGGGCACTTGCGCCTGCAGCACGCGCTGCTGATGCCACTCCTGCCGCTCGCATCGACCGAAGGCGGGGCCGTCACCCTGCTGCTGGCCGACACCCGCTTGCCCGCTGGCAACCCCCTGGCCAGGCACAAGACCACGCTGCGCGCCGCCTATGACGAAGGCGTTCTGGCCGCAGAGCGTGTCGGTGCGTTCGACAGCCTGTTCTTCAGCACCGACGACCGGCTGATCGAGGGCGGGCGCAGCTCGGTTTTCGTGAAGATCGACGGCCGCTGGGCCACACCCGCGCTGGCCGACGGCGCGTTGCCGGGCGTGATGCGTGGCCGCCTGCTGGCCGACCCGGCCTGGGCCGCGACCGAACGCAGCCTGAGCCGGCCCGACCTGCAGCGCGCCGAGGCCATCGTTGTCTGCAACGCCTTGCGTGGCGTGCTGCCGGCGCGGCTGCTGCACGGCGTGCTGGCCAAGCGTGCCGCATGACACTGCCGCCTGCGCGTCGGCCACCGGCAGCCGCAGACTCGCTGGCGCTGTTTGACCTCGACCACACGCTGATTCCGTTCGACAGCGGCATGGCCTGGACCCACTTCCTGGTCGAGCGTGGTGTGTTGCTGCCCTGCGCCGAGGAGCACTACCTGAACTGCTGCCGGCTGTACGTGGCAGGCCGGTTCGACATCCACGCGCTGCACCGTGCCGCCTTGCAGCCGCTGCTGCAGCAGCCACGCGCTGTGCTGGCGGCATGGCAACGCGAATTCCAGGCCGCGATGGCACCCCGCTTGCCACTCGCCATGCTCGCCCTGGTGCGCAGGCACCAGCACGCCGGGCACCTGTGTGCCATCGTCACAGCCACCACCGCGCTGATCGCCGAACCCTTCGCCCGGCTGTTCGGCATCGAGGCGCTGCTCGCGACCGTCGCTGCCACCGTAGGCGGCGCGGTGGACGGCACCGGCGAGGACACAGCGGACGCGCAGCTCACGGGCGAGATCGACGGCGAGCCCTGCCACGGCCCGCACAAGGTCGAGCGGGTGGATCGGTGGTTGGCATCGCGGCCCGCCGGGTCCAAGGCCGGCCTGGCCGGCCTCGCGCGCTCGTGGTTCTATTCCGATTCGTTCAGTGACCTGCCCTTGCTCGGCCAGGTGTCAGACCCGGTGGCCGTGCGCCCGGATGAACGCCTGCACGCCCACGCATTGCGCCTTGGCTGGCGCATTCTCGATGCCGCCTGAGGTGCTCGGCACCGTGCCGTGCCGCACCGCGCCGCGCCGCCACGAAATTCGTCGACAACGCCGGGCGCACGGTCAATGCTCGGCAGCTGACGGCGCGGCGGCCTGCAACTGATCGGGTTCGATCGAACGCAGGGCCGCAACGCGTTTGCGCGCGCCGGGGTGGGTGGCAGTTTCGTTGCACATGCCGAGGTCCATGACCGCAGCCACGGCGTCCTGGTCCGACAGCCCCAGCGTGCGAACGGCCCGCAAACCGCAAGCATCGGCCGCGAACTCCTGGCGGTGTGCCAGCGCCGACGCATCCCAGCCCAGAGGTTGCCCCACGCCTTCGATGCTGCGACACGCCGCCAGGCACCCATTTCCGGTAGACCTGCACCATTTGTTCCCAGTGGCCCAGCACAACGTGCCCGAGTTCGTACGCCAGCACGAACAGACGCTCGCCTGCCGGCAGGCGAGCGCTTCATTCGCGACCACGATGTCGCCGTGCAATGTATCGTCGATGACCTCGCCGCGGATGACGCGCAACTCGACCGGCGGGGCGGTGCGCACAGAGTGTTTCATCCTGCTCTGGCCGCGCACCCGCCGGTTGTCGTCCCGGTGGCTCCGACGGGTTTTGCCGGAGTGCCGGGAAGTTTTCCCTGTTCGGCCACTTCGGTGTTTGCTAGCGTGTGCTCAATGCTGCGGGCCGGATGGGTTCGGCAACGACACTTGCAACCGTTCCCGGAGACCCACATGAATCCCTCGACCTCCCCCTGGCGCGTCACGCCGCTGGCGTTGGCCGCGCTTGCCGCCTTCGCGGCGGCGGTGCCGACCGCGTTCGCCCAGGCCCAGACCGCCACCTTGCCGTCCGTCGAGGTGGTCGGCACCACGCCGCTGCCAGGCTCCGGCGTGCCTCTGAGAAAACTGCCTGCGAACGTTCAGACCTTCACGAGTTCCGAACTGCGCAAGCAGCGCACCGGCAACCTGACCGAGTTTCTTGAACAGAACGCGACCGGCATCACCATCAACGCGGCGCAGGGCAACCCATTCCAGCCCGACGTCAGCTTTCGCGGCTTCACCGCGTCGCCGCTGCTCGGTACGCCGCAGGCGGTGTCGGTCTTTTTCGATGGCGTGCGGATCAACGAACCCTTCGGCGACGCCGTCAACTGGGACCTGATTCCGCAGTCGGCGATCTCCAGCATCCAGCTGATTCCCGGCTCCAACCCGGCCTTCGGTCTGAACACGCTGGGGGGCGCCATCGCGCTGTTCAGCAAGAGCGGTGCGAGTGAGTACCCCGACCGGCCCGGCGGCTCCGTCTCCCTGTCGGGCGGGTCGTTCGGGCGCCGCACCCTGGGCTTCGAGACCGGCGGCAAGCAGGGCCCATGGGACTGGTTCGTCACCGGCAACGATGCCACTGACGACGGCTGGGCCGAGCACAACGCCAGCCGCATCAGGCAACTCTTCGCAAAGGTCGGCTGGCACGATGACAGCACCGAACTCGACCTCAGCGTGAGCGGCGCCAACAACCGCCTGGCAGGCACCCAGACCCTGCCGCTCAGCTTCACCAACATCCGCCAGGCCTACACCTACCCCGACCAGAATATCAACCGTGCCGCGTTCATCTCGCTGAAGGGAAGCCAGGCCCTGTCTGACGCGCTCGTCGTCAGCGGCAACGCCTACCTGCGCAACTACACGAACCGCAGTGTGAGCAGCAATGTCAATGACAATTTCGGGGTCGACGATCCGGTCCAGGCCACCAACGATTCGTCGCTGATCGACCAGCGAAGCAGCGGCCTCGGCGTGCAGATGGCCCACACCGGCCAGCTCGCGGGCCGGGCCAACAAGGTCTCGGTCGGTGCCAGTGTCGACTGCGGCAGTGCGCGCTTCACCCGCGCCACTCAAGACGCCGCCTTCACGCCGGACCGGGGCACCGTGGGCAACGGAGATTTCGCGACCGGCACAGATGCAGACACGAGCACCCGATACCTCGGTGCCTTCGTGTCTGACTCGTTCGATCTCGCTCCGCACTGGGCGCTCACGCTCGCCGGGCGGCTCAACCGCGCCGACGTGCGCATCGCGGACCGCAGCGGCAGCGCGCCGGCACTGAATGGTTGGCACCGATTCACGCGGTTCAACCCGGCGGTCGGACTGAACTTCAACCCGAGCAGCAGCCTGACGTTGTATGCGAGCTACAACGAAGGCATGCGCGCGCCCACCGCGATCGAGCTGACCTGTGCCGACCCGAACGCGCCGTGCAAGCTGCCGAACAACTTTCTGGCCGACCCGGCGCTGAAAATGGTTGTCTCGAAGACGAACGAAGTGGGCGCGCGCGGCAAGCCGGCTCACGACACGAACTGGAGCGTTGCGGTATTCCGCACCGATCTGCACGACGACTTGCAATTCATCAGCGCCAATGGCGTGGCGGTGAATGCAGGCTACTTCCAGAACGTCGGCGTCACGCGGCGCCAGGGCCTCGAACTCGGTGGCGGCACCCGGTTCGGGCCGGTGGCGTTGACCTTGCGCTACAACTTCATCGACGCCAGCTACCGCACCGGCTTCGTCGAGAACAGCCGGGCCAATTCGAGCGCCGATGCGAACGGTGCCATCACGGTGCGCAGCGGCAACCGCATCCCCTCCATTCCTCGCCACACGCTCAAGATGCGCTCCGAACTGGACCTGTCGGCGCCGTGGAGCATCGCCGCCAACGTGCTGATCGCCAGCGACATCTATGCACGCGGCGACGAGAACAACCTTGATACGAACGGGCGTGTGCCGGGCTATGCGCTGCTGAACCTCGACACGCGCTACCAGATCACGCCGCACCTGCAACTCTCCGCCCGTATCGACAACGTCTTCAACCGCCGCTATGCCAACTTCGGCGTCCTCGGTGAAAACGTGTTCACCGGCCCGTCGCAAGGCTTCGATGCCGCCAACCCGCGCGCCGAGCAGTTCCGCGGCCACGGCACGCCACGCGGGGGCTGGGTTGGTGTGCACTGGGCGTTCGAGTAGACCGGGCGCCCCTGCGCGCTGGCCCCGTAACCCAGCTGGCGCTGCGGCTTGCCTCTTGCCAAGGTCAGCGGCTGTTGCTGCCCGAGCGTGCCGAGGTGCATCGTGGCCGGTGCAGGATGTCCCGCATCCGACACCTTTGCCGTGCCGGGCTTCGCATCGCTACGACCGGGTTCGAGAGGCTTCCGCATGGATCGAAACGACGCGCTGCCGAGTGACTGGCGCCAACGCGCGCCGGCGCTCGAAGCCGAAGTGGCGAAGGCCGTCATGGGCCAGGTGCGGGCGAGCCCGAGAGGTGCTACTCCCACTGCACCCAGCCTTCGCGCTTGCAAGCGCGAAGTCCTTCGCCAGCCACAGGGCCTCGCGCAGGCGAGCCCGAGAGGTGCTACTGCCACTGCACCCAGCCTTCGCGCTTGCAAGCGCGAAGTCCTTCGCCAGCCACAAGGCCTCGCGCAGGCGAGCCCTTGTGCGCGGGCTCAGCCCAGTACCGACTGCGGCCCGTCCAGCCAACGCCACTGGCCTGGCGCAAGGTCTTGCGGCAGCGAGAGCACGCCGTACGAACTGCGGTGCAGTGCCTTCACCGTGTTGCCCGCCGCCGCCACCATGCGTTTGACCTGGTGGTACTTGCCTTCGAGCAGCGTCATGCGCAACGCGTGCTCACCGGTGGGCTCGACGGCTGCGGCGCGCACCGGCAACGGGTCATCGTGCAGGATCACGCCGTGGCGCAATTCGTCGATCTGCTTCGCGGTCACGGGGTCGATCATCTCGATCTCGTAGACCTTGGGGACGTGCTTCTTCGGTGACGTGAGGCGGTGGATCAGCGCCCCGTCGTCGGTCATCAGCAGCAGGCCCGTCGTGTCTTCATCGAGCCGGCCCACCGGCTGCAGGCCGCGCACCCGCAGCGGCAACGCCAGCAGGCTCATCACGCTCGGGTGGTGTTTGGGCTTTTGCGAACACTCGTAGCCGGCCGGCTTGTTCAGCAGCACCAGCGCCTTCGCGCGGTACGGCCAGGCCTGGCCGCGCACGCCGAAGCTCAGGCCCTCGGGTTCGACCTCGAAGTACGGGTCGTCGCAGACCACGCCCGCCAGCGCGACATGGCCGCCAAGAATCAGGCCCTCGCATTCGCGGCGGGCGCCGAAGCCTTGGGAGAACAGGACTTGGGATAGCTTCACGTGGACCCTGCTGCGTTGTCGGATGGCGGGATTGTCGGCGAGGTCAAACGTGGAACAGCCGCCCGCGCGCTTCGCTGGTGATGGCCACCACACAGGGGTGGGTGATGCGCCTCTCGGATGAGATGGCGAAGAACTCTTCCACCAGTGCGGGGCAGTGCCCGAGCAGCTTCACGCCATACTGTGCGCAGGTTTCGTCGGCGAGCACCGTGGATGCCGCGAACACGCCGCGGCCCTCACGCGCGAAGGTTTTCAACAGCGCGCCGTCGTCGAACTCGCCGACGATGCGCGGCTGCACGCCGGTTTCGACGAACCACTGCTCCAGCCGGGGGCGCACCGGCGATGCCGTGCCCTGAATCAACATCGGGGCGCCATGCAGGCACTGCGGGAAACGCCCCTTGAGCGAGGCCTTCAACGGGCCGGTGGCGAAGAAGCTCATCGTCGTGCTGCCCAGCGCATGGTGGAAGGCCTTGACGCTGAGTTGGCGCGGCATCGGTTCGTCGGCGATCACCAGGTCGAGCCGGTGCACCGACAACTGCGCCAGCAGGTCGCGCAGCTTGCCCTCGACGCAGACCAGCCGCACCGACTCGGGTACACCCCAGGCCGGCTCCAACAGCCGGCAGGCCACCGACTTGGGCACCGAGTCGGACACGCCGACACGGAATTCGAGCGCGCGTGGCCCGCTGCGGGCCTGTCGCATCGCCGCTTCGAGTTCGGCGCCGAGCGCGAAGATCTCGTCGGCATAGCCGATCGCAACGCGGCCTTCATCGGTCAGCTCGAGATTGCGGCCGCTTTTGCGAAACAGCTTGCGGCCGAGCCGCTCTTCCAGCAGCTTGATCTGGCCCGACAAGGTTTGCGGCGTGGTGTGCAGTTGCTCACCGCCGCGCAGGATGCCACCCGCCTTGGCGGCGACCCAGAAGTAGTGCAGGTGTTTGAAGTTCATCGTTGGCTTGTCCTTCGCCATGCACCACGCGGGCAACGCAGGGCGTTGAATACTGCGATTTTTACGAACTGAAATGTTTTAATATTCGAATTTACCAGATGTATTGCAAGCCCTAGATTTAACCCTGTCACGACACCCGTGGCCTTCACCGGAGCCTTGCTATGCAAATCGACATTCGCCCTTCGAACCTTGCGCTTGGACCCGAACACGCCGAGCGCATCGTGCGCCGCGCCGCCTTCGCGCTGTCACGCATGGCGAGCCGGATCCGCAGAGTGGAGGTGCGGTTCGCCGATGTCAACGGCCCGCGCGGCGGGGTCGACAAGCGCTGCCGCG
>CANJKD010000009.1 GCA_947474415.1 Burkholderiales bacterium
GAGCTGATCACCATCGGCGAGCAACTGGGTGCGCTGCTGGGCGAGAAGTGCGTTCAGGCCCTGGGCATCACGCCCGCGCAGGCCCAGAGCTACGGCAAGGCCGCCATCGTGGGCGAGGCCGGCGAGTTGGAGCATGCTGCCGCCCTGCTGCACCCCAAGCTGGGCGCGCCGCTGCGCGCGGCGGTCGAGAAGGGCGCGGCGCTGGTGCCCTCAGCGAAGAAGCGCGGCGGCCTGGGCACGGCCATCGACGTGCCGCTGGGCCACAAGGACGCCGCCTTCGTGCGCAGCCACTTCGATGCGATGGAAGCGCGCGTCGCCGACGCGCCGCGCGCCAACGAGATCGTCGTCGCCGTGGTCGTCACCGACAGCGGCCGGCCGCTGGCGCGCATTGGCGGCTTGCAGGTGCACGAGGTCCATGGCGAGGACGGTTTGCGCTGAGCCGAGGCAGCGTGGCACCTGCGAAGCTGTGCAGCGAAGACGGCTCAAAACTCCGGCCCTCTCTGCACAAATGCACCGGCGGCTTGTTGCGGCCTGAGTGACGCGGCCGAATTCCGCCAGCAAAATCCCCCGTCTCGAACACGATCAAACCCAAAGGAACCCTCGATGATTCAACGCCGTCCCCTGTTGCTCGCCGCCACTGCCGCCGCCGTCGCACTGGCCTGTTCCGCTGCGCACGCGCAAGCCACGATCAAGATCGGCGAGGTCAACAGCTACAAGGCCCAGCCCACGTTTCTCGAGCCCTACAAGAAAGGCATGGAACTGGCCGTCGAAGAGATCAATGCGGCCGGCGGGCTGAACGGCAAGAAGGTCGAACTCTTCACGCGCGACGACAACGCCAACCCCGGCGACGCCGTGCGCGCCGCCGAGGAACTGGTGTCGCGCGAGAAGGTCGATGTGCTGACCGGCAGCTTCCTGTCGAACATCGGCCTGGCGCTGACCGACTTCGCGAAGCAGAAGAAGTTCTTCTTCCTCGCCGCCGAGCCGCTCACCGACAAGATCGTCTGGCAGAACGGGAATCGCTACACGTTCCGCCTCCGCCCCTCGACCTACATGCAGGTGGCGATGCTGGTGCCCGAGGCGGCGAAGCTGAAGAAGAAGCGCTGGGCGCTGGTGTACCCCAACTACGAATACGGCCAGTCGGCCGCAGCCACCTTCAAGGAGTTGATGAAAGCCGCCCAGCCCGACATCGAGTTCGTCGGCGAGCAGGCCACGCCGCTCGGCAAGGTCGATGCGGGCAGCGTCTCGCAGGCGCTGGCCGATGCCAAGCCCGATGCGATCTTCAACGTGTTGTTCGGTGCCGACCTGTCGAAGTTCGTGCGCGAAGGCAACACGCGCGGCCTGTTCCAGGGCCGCGAGGTGGTGAGCCTGCTGACCGGCGAGCCCGAGTACCTCGACCCGCTGAAGGAAGAGACGCCGAACGGCTGGCTCGTCACCGGCTACCCGTGGTACGGCATCCAGACGCCCGAGCACAAGGCCTTCTTCCTCGCCTACCACGCCAAGTACAAGGACTACCCGCGCCTCGGCTCGGTGGTGGGCTACAGCGCCATCAAGTCGCTCGCGGCCGGCATCAGGAAGGCCAAGGGCACCGACACCGAAAAGCTCATCGCGGCCTTCCGCGGCCTGCAGGTGGACACGCCGTTCGGCAAGGTGACCTACCGGCCGGAAGACCACCAGTCGACGATGGGCGCGTTCATCGGCAAGACGAAGAACGAGGGCGGCAAGGGCGCGATGGTGGACTACCACTATCTGGACGGCGCGAAGTACCAGCCCACGAACGAGCAAGTCAAGAAACTCCGCCCCGCCGACTGATTTATTTCGCTCCCTCTCCTCCTGGGAGAGGGGGTAACACAAGCCCCCCTGAATGGACTTTTCCGGCTTCGTCGTCCAGCTCCTGAACGGTCTGGCCGGTGCTTCTTCGCTGTTCCTGGTGGGGGCCGGCCTGTCGCTGATCTTCGGCGTGACGCGCATCGTCAACTTCGCGCACGGCTCGTTCTTCATGCTGGGCATCTACATCGCCTATGCACTGACCGAGAGGCTCGGCGGCGGGCTGTGGTTCTGGCCCTCGCTGCTGCTCGCGGCGCTGGCGGTCGGCGTCATCGGCGCGGGGGTCGAGATGCTGTTGCTGCGGCGCGTGTACCGCGCGCCCGAGCTGTTCCAGTTGCTCGCCACCTTCGCGCTGATGCTCGTCATCAAGGACGCCGCGCTCTGGCTCTGGGGCCCGGAAGACCTGCTCGGCCCGCGCGCGCCGGGGCTGGCGGGTGCGGTCACGATCCTCGGCCGGCGTTTCCCCACCTACGACCTGTTCCTGATCGTCGTCGGCCCGCTCGTGCTGGGCGCCCTGTGGCTGCTGCTGACGCGCACGCGCTGGGGCACGCTGGTGCGCGCCGCCACCCAAGACCGCGAGATGGTGGGCGCGCTCGGCGTCAACCAGGCCTGGCTGTTCACGGCCGTTTTCGCGCTCGGCACGATGCTCGCCGGCCTGGGCGGGGCGCTGCAATTGCCGCGCGAGCCGGCCAACCTCGGGCTCGATCTGCAGACCATCGGCGATGCCTTCGTCGTCGTCGTCGTCGGCGGCATGGGCTCGATTCCCGGCGCCTATGCGGCGGCCTTGCTGATCGCCGAGATCAAGGCCATCTGCATCGGCCTGGGCACGGTCGACGTGATGGGGTTCAGCTTCTCGTTCTCGAAGCTGACGCTGGTCGTCGAGTTCCTCGTGATGGCCGTCGTGCTGGTCGTGCGGCCCTGGGGCTTGCTCGGCAAGCCGCAGGCCACGAGCCGCAACTCAGGCCCGCCCGAAGCGCCGCTGCGCCGTGCGGACACGCCGCTGAAGATCGCGGGCGCCGTGCTGCTGCTGGCGCTGATCGCCTGGCCGGTCGCCACCGCCGGGTCGCCCTACCTCACGGTGCTGGCGATCGACCTGTTGACCGCCGCGCTGTTCGCCGCCAGCCTGCACTTCATCATGGGCCCGGCAGGCATGCATTCGTTCGGCCACGCCGCGTACTTCGGGCTCGGCGCCTACGCCGCAGCGCTCGGCGTGCGTTCGCTCGGCTTGCCGATGGAGCTGGCGTTGCTGCTGTCGCCACTTGTTGCCGCGGCCGGCGCGCTGGTGTTCGGCTGGTTCTGTGTGCGGCTGTCGGGTGTTTACCTCGCGATGTTGACTCTCGCGTTCTCGCAGATCGTCTGGTCGGTCGCGTTCCAGTGGGACGAGGTCACCGGCGGCAGCAATGGCCTCACCGGCGTGTGGCCGGCGCCGTGGCTGGCCGACAAGCGCATGTACTACTACCTAACGCTCGCGCTCGTGGTGGGCGGCGTGCTGCTGATCCGGCGCGCCCTGTTCGCGCCCTTCGGCTACGCGATGCGCGCCGGCCGTGACTCGCCGCTGCGCGCCGACGCGATCGGCATCGACGTGAAGCGCACGCAGTGGATGGCCTTCGTGATCGCCGCCGTGTTCGCCGGTCTCGCTGGCGCGCTCTATGCGTTCTCGAAGGGCAGCATCTCGCCCGACACCGTGGCCGTGGGGCGCTCGGTCGACGGCTTGGTGATGGTGCTGCTCGGCGGCTTGCAGACGCTGGCTGGCCCGCTCGTCGGCGCCGTCACCTTCACCTGGCTGCAAGACGCCGTGGCGCGCAACACCGACTACTGGCGCGCCCTGCTCGGCGCCATCATCCTGCTGCTCGTGCTGGTGTTCCCGCAAGGCATCGCCGGCTTCGTCGGGCAGTTGTTCGAACGGCGGCGTGAGGTGACGTGATGACAGCCAACTCACCACCGCAGAGTCGCAGAGAACCCAGAGTTGCGCAGAGTGAGTTCAAGAGAATGGTTTTCTCTGCGGTCCTCCGCGTTCTCGGCGACTCTGCGGTGCGTGAGTTGGCTCTTTCCGGGGGTGGCCGATGAGCCTCCTGAAAGTCACGCACCTCGGCAAGTCCTTCGGCGGGAATCGCGCCGTCGACGGCGTGAGCTTCGAGGTGGCGGCCGGCGAACAGCTGGCGCTGATCGGGCCGAACGGCGCCGGCAAATCGACCACCTTCAACATGGTGAACGGCCAGTTGCGCGCCGACTCGGGCTCGATCCTGCTGTCCGGCGTCGAGCTGATCGGCCGCAAGCCGCGCGACATCTGGCACCGCGGCGTGGGCCGCACCTTCCAGATCGCCGAGACCTTCGCGTCGCTGACGGTGGTGGAGAACGTGCAGATGGCCTTGCTGTCGGCCGATGCGAAGCTGTACGCGCTGTGGCAGCGCGCGGCCGACCACAAGCGCGACGAGGCGCTGGCGCTGCTGGCGCAGGTCGGCATGCAGCGCCAAGCTGATCGCCCGTGCAGCGTGCTGGCCTATGGCGACGTGAAGCGCGTGGAACTCGCCATCGCAATGGCGAACAGCCCGAAGCTGCTGCTGATGGACGAGCCCACCGCCGGCATGGCGCCGAAGGAGCGCAACGAGCTGATGGCGCTGACGAAGCGGCTGGTGGTCGAGCGCGGCATGGCCGTGCTGTTCACCGAGCACAGCATGGGCGTGGTGTTCGCGTATGCAGATCGCATGATCGTGCTGGCGCGTGGCCGATTGATCGCTGAAGGGCCGCCGGCCGAGATTCGTGACCACCCGAAAGTGCAAGAGGTGTACTTCGGCAGCGGCAGGACGTTTGAACGAATGACGACACCCCGATCGGCGGGTACGGCGCTCGACCCTCCGGGAGGGTCGGGCCTTGCAGGGGCCACGACAGTGGGCCCCTTCGTGGCCCATGGCGGCCCGGCGCAGCGGCCCGCAGCCGGCACGAACCATGGCGTGCTGCTCGACGCCAAAGGCCTGAATGCCTGGTACGGCGCCGCGCAGATCCTGTTCGATGTCGACCTGCAGGTGAAGCGTGGCGAGGTCGTCGCGCTGATGGGGCGCAACGGTGCGGGCAAGTCGACGACGCTGAAGGCCTTGATGGGCATGCTGGCGAAGCGCAAGGGCACGCTGCATTTTCTTGGCCGCGACATTTCGACCTGCGAACCGCACGAGGTGGCGCGCATGGGCCTGGGCTATGTGCCCGAAGACCGGCGCGTGTTCGGTGACCTGTCGGTGCTGGAGAACCTCGAAGTCGGCAAGCAGCCGGTGCGGCGCTGGGCCGATGGCAGCGCCGCACCGGCCTGGACGCCGGCACAGCTGTTCGCGCTGTTCCCCAACCTCGGCGAGATGCCCGACCGCCAGGGCGCACGCATGAGCGGCGGCGAGCAGCAGATGCTGACGGTGGCGCGCACGCTGATGGGCAACCCCTACCTGGTGCTGCTCGACGAGCCCTCCGAGGGCGTGGCGCCGGTGATCGTCGAGCAGATGGTGCTGATGATCTTGCGCCTGAAGGCGCAAGGTGTGAGCATCTTGCTGTCGGAGCAGAACATGCATTTCGCGGAACTGGTGTCTGACCGGGCCTATGTGCTAGAAAAGGGTCAGATTCGCTACCAGGCTTCGATGGCCGAACTGTCGGCCAACGAGGAAGTCCGGCGCGCGTACCTGAGCGTCTAGTGCGTGCGACAAAACCACTTCGCACGGTTCGGCGCGTCGGCGATTCCAGACCATTCGTTCACCTGTTCACCCCCTCGGAGGTTTCATGCCGGCCAGCTCACGAAGAACACTGTCGAAGCCCTTGTCGAGCGCCGGCTGCGGCCTTGCAGCCGCCAAGATCACGCCCGATGCGAAGAGCGCGCTGATCGTCGTCGACGTGCAGAACGGCTTCGTCACCGGCGGCTGCTTGCCGGTGAAGGGCGGTGAAGAGGTCGTGCCCGTGATCAACCAGCTCGCGGCCGGCTTCCAGAACATCGTTGTCACGCAAGACTGGCACACGCCGGGTCATGTGTCGTTCGCGTCCAGCCATCAGGGCAAGAAGCCGTTCGAGACGACCCAACTGAGCTATGGCACGCAGGTGCTCTGGCCCGACCACTGCGTGCAGGGCACTGAAGACGCTTCGTTGCACAAGGACCTCCATCTGCCGACGGCGCAGCTCATCATCCGCAAGGGCTTCCACAAGGAGATAGACAGCTACTCGGCTTTCGACGAGGCCGACCACAAGACCTCGACGGGCCTGGCCGGCTACCTGAAGGCGCGTGGCATCGAGACGCTGTACGTGACCGGTCTGGCGACTGATTTCTGCGTGGCCTGGACCGCGATGGACGGGTGCAAGGCCGGGTTCGAGGTCTATGTGATCGAGGACGCGACGCGGGCGATCGACATGAATGGGTCGCTGGCGGCGGCCTGGAAGCAGATGATTGCCAAAGGCGTGAAGCGGATTCAGTCGGGTGATCTGGCTTGAACCAGAAACTTTCGGCCCCGGCCGGGGCACATTCCGGCATCAGGCTGCGGGCCGCATCGCTCAGCGGGGGCGAAAACAGGTGACAACCGAGATGAATCAACCCATCCACCTCGTCGTCAACGGCCAAGCACACGCGTTGACCGTCCCACACCACGCCCCGTTGCTCAACATCCTGCGCAACGACCTCCACCTCAACGCGCCCAAATACGGCTGCGGTCTCGGCGAATGCGGCGCCTGCACCGTGCTCGTCGACGGCATCGAAGCGCGCGCCTGCGTCATTCCCGTGAAAGGCGTCGAAGGCCGCCACATCACGACGCTGGAAGGCGTGGGAACCATGGACAACCCGCACCCCGTCCAGCAGGCCTTCATCGCCTGCCAGGCCGCCCAATGCGGCTACTGCCTGAACGGCATGATCATGGCCACTGTCGCACTGCTGGCGCGCAACCCGAGCCCAACGCAGGCGCAAGCCCGCAGCGCACTGGCCCACAACCTGTGCCGCTGTGGCACGCACCTCGAAATCCTGCAGGCCGTGCAGCACGCCGCCGTGCTGATGGCCCGCACGCGGCAAAACCCGTGACCGACCGCAGCTTCGCAGCATGAGCCGCCGCGCCGACACGCCCACTACCCGCGCCCAACTGCGCGCCGCCACCGGCGTGCTGCTCGTGACCCGCCAACCTGCGCCGCCCGTGCCCGCCACGCCGGGCCAACCGGCCGCCGTGCAAGCGAACCCCGCCGAAGGTGCCGAGGTGCTGATCGCGGTGTGGGACGACGGCAGCGTGACCGCGCTGAACGGCCACGTCGATCTGGGCACCGGCCTGCGCACCGCGCTCGCGCAGGTCGTGGCCGAGGAACTCGGCGTCGAACTCGGCGCCGTCAACATGGTGCTGGGCTCGACCGCGATCGCGCCGAACCAGGGCGCGACGATCGCCAGCGCGTCGATCCAGATCCATGCGCTGCCGCTGCGCCAGGCCGCTGCGCAGGCGCGGGCGTGGCTGGTCGAACAGGCTGCCGGGCATGCGGGGCAGGTGCCACCATGGCCCACGCAGCCCACTCGGACCATCGATCACGGCGCGTTGCTCGCCGGTCGCCACATCGAACTGTCGCTGTCACCTGACGTGCCGCTCAAGTCGCCCGCCGACCATGTCATCGTCGGCACATCGGCGCCGCGCATCGACATCCCCGCGAAGGCCACCGGCGCCGAAGTGTTCGTGCACGACAAGCGCCTGCCCGGCATGCTGCACGGCCGCGTCGTGCGGCCGCCGTATGCGGGTGTCGATGCGGGCGAGTTCGTCGGCAACACGCTGGAGGCGGTCGATGAAGCGTCGATTGCGCACATTCCCGGCATCCGCGCCGTGGTCGTGATTCGCGACTTCATCGGCATCGTCGCCGAGCGCGAGGAGCACGCCGACGCGGCGCTGCGCGAACTCAAGGTCACCTGGAAACCGTGGCCCGGCATGCAGCCGATGGGTGATGTGGAAAACGCGTTGCGCAACAACCCGTCCACGCGCCGGGTGCTGGTCGAGCAGGGCGATGTGGACGCGGCCATCGCCAATGCCGCGCAACCCATGCAGCGCGACTATGTGTGGCCGTACCAGCTGCACGCATCCATCGGCCCGTCGTGCGCGCTGGCCGACTGGCGTGCAGACGGCATGATCCCGCCGGGCCGCCCCAAGGGCGAATTGCGGAGTGCGCAGCACGAAGGCGTCCAATTGCGCGTGTGGGCCGGCACCCAGAACCCGCACGGCCTGCGCGCCGAACTCGCCACGCTGATGGGCCTGCCCAACACCGCCATCGACGTGGTCCGCATGGAGGCTTCCGGCTGCTACGGCCGCAACTGCGCCGACGATGTGGCGGCCGATGCGGCGCTGCTGTCGCGCGCGGTGAATGCCCCCGTGCGTGTGCAGCTCACGCGCGAACAGGAACACCTCTGGGAACCGAAAGGTGCGGCCCAGCTGATGCAGGTGAACGGTGGCCTGAATGCCGACGGAACCATCGCCGCGTATGACTTTCAGACCTCGTACCCGTCGAACGGCGCGCCCACGCTGGCGCTGTTGCTCACGCGCACCGTCGAGCCGGTGGCCACGGCCTTCGAGATGGGCGACCGCACGGCGGTACCGCCCTATGACTACCGAAACCTGCGCGTTGTCGCGAACGACATGGCGCCGATGCTGCGCGCCTCGTGGCTGCGCGGTGTGTCGGCGCTGCCGAATGCGTTCGCGCACGAGTCGTATGTCGATGAGCTGGCCACGGCCGCAGGCGCCGACCCGGTCGCGTTCCGGCTGCGGCACCTGAAGGACGAGCGCGCCAGCGAACTCGTCCGGGCGACCGCAGCGCGCGCCAGTTGGCTCGCGCACACGCAGCCGCAGCAACAAGCCGCCGAACCCGGCGCGCAAGGCGAGATTCTGAAGGGCCAGGGCTTCGCCTACGCCCGCTATGTGCACAGCAAGTTCCCCGGCTTCGGCGCCGCGTGGGCAGCCTGGGTGGCCGACGTGGAGGTGAACCGCCACACCGGCGAAGTGCATGTGAGCCGCGTCGTCGTCGGCCATGACGCGGGGCTGATGATCAACCCGGCCGGCGTGCAGCACCAGATCCACGGCAACGTGCTGCAGACCACCAGCCGGGCGCTGAAGGAGGCGCTGCCGCTGGACGCGAAGACGAGCCTGCCGGTGGCGCGCGAGTGGGGCGCTTACCCGATCCTGAGCTTCCGCGAGGTGCCCGTGGTCGAGGTGATGATGATGCCGCGGCCCTTCGATCCGCCGCTGGGTGCGGGCGAGTCTTCGTCGGTGCCCGGCACGGCGGCCATCGCGAATGCGATCTTCGATGCGACCGGCGTGCGCTTCCGGTCGCCGCCGTTCACGCCCGAGGTGGTGCGCGCGGCGTTGAATGCGTTGCCGGGCTCGGGCGGTTCAGACGCGGGGGCGGTGTCATCACCACGGCTCATCGCCGGTGCAGTGCCCACGCCGCCGCACAACGCGCTTCCGCACAACGCGCTGTGGCCGCGCCGGCGCAGCGTTTGGGCGCAGGCTGCTGCCCTCGCCGCCGGGGTGGTCAGCGTCGCTGCGGCCCTGTTCGGCTGGCGCCCCGCCATCGCGCCGGTGGCAGCCGCCAGCGGGAACGTCTACAGCGCCGCCGTGATCGAGAAGGGCCGCGTGCTCGCGGCGGCCGGCGACTGCATCGTCTGCCACACCGCGCCGGGCGGCGTGCCCAACGCCGGTGGCCGCGCGATGGACACGCCCTTCGGCACGGTCTACACCACCAACCTCACACCCGATGCCGCCAGCGGCCTCGGCGCGTGGTCGTTCAGCGCGTTCCAGCGCGCCATGCGCGAGGGCATCTCGCGCGATGGCCATCACCTGTACCCCGCCTTCCCCTACACCGCGTTCACCAAGGTCAGCGACGACGACCTGACCGCGATGTATGCGTACCTGATGGCGCAGCCCGCCGTGGCGTCAGCCGTGCCCGAGACGAAGCTCGCGTTCCCGTTCAGCCTGCGCCCGCTGATGGCCTTGTGGAACGCGCTCTACCTCACGCCCGGCGTGGTGCCGGCCGCGCCATCGCAGTCGGCCGAATGGAACCGCGGCGCGGACCTCGTCAACGGCCTTGGCCACTGCGGTGCCTGCCACACCGCGCGCAATGCACTCGGCGCCGAGCGGGGTGGCAGCGCCACCTTCGCGGGTGCGATGGTCGACGGCTGGGAGGCGCCGCCGCTCACGTCGCTGAGCCACGCGCCGGTGCCGTGGACGGTGGCCCAGTTGTACAACTACCTGCGCTTCGGCCACTCGGCGCAGCACGGCAATGCGAGCGGGCCGATGGCACCGGTGGTGCGCCAACTCGGCGAACTGCCCAATGCCGATGTGCGCGCGATGGCGGTCTACCTCGCATCGTTCAATGCACCGGCTGTGGCATCGAACCAGCTCGCTTCGGCGCCAGCCTTGATCGCCCAAAGTACCGCTCGGGAACGCGCACTCACCGGCTCCGCGCAGCGCCTGTTCAACACCGCCTGCGGCGCCTGCCACCACGATGGCGACGGCCCGCAACTGCTGGGCCAGAACATCCCGCTGGCGCTGAACAGCAACCTGCACAGCGAGCGGCCAGACAACCTGTTGCGCGTGATCCTGGAGGGCATTCAGGAGCCGGCGACGCGAAGCATCGGCTTCATGCCGGCCTTCAAACATAACCTCAACGATGAGCAGCTCGCGCAATTGGCCGCCTATATGCGCCAGCGCTTCGCCCCGGACAAGCCGGCGTGGCGCGAGCTGGAGGCGGCGAGTGCGCGGGCACGTGCCCTTGCGGCGGGGGCCGTGCCGGCACGCTGATGCGTGGATGCGGCGTCGTCAGCGCGGGTGGCTTGCCTCGTACTGCGCCACGGCCTTCTTCAGGTCGGTGTATTCCTCGCAGCCGAAGGTGCAAAGGCGGTCGAGCGCGGCGAGGTGTTCCTTCGCCTTCGGCAGGTCGCCCGCCATCAGGTAGGCCTCGCCGCTGTATTCGTGCGCGCCGCGGTGCTTGGGGTCGATGCGCAGCGCGTCGGCGTAGTGGCTGAACACAGCCGCCATGTCCGGGTTCGGTCCCTTGCGCAGGCTGTAGGCGTACAGGTTGTGGTAGTCGGCATTGTTCGAGTTGCCGGAAAGTGCCTGCTTCAGGCCAGCCTGTGCGGCCGCCCAGTCTTTCTTTTCGATGGCGGCCTTCGCTGCGGCGATGACGGGGTCGGCGCTGGCCTTCTCTTCGCCGCCTGCGCCTCCACCACCACCGCCCGCCGCGAAGGCGGCGCTCGATGCGCACAGCAGGCAGGCCGTGAGCAGATTCTGCCAGTTCAACCGGTTCGGTACTTGCTTCTTCATCATCATCGCCACCTTGTTCGTTTTGGATCAATCGAGCCGTGATCGGTTCACGGTTCGACTCAACCGCACTGTATCGAAATGCTGTGTTGATGCGCCAACGTGATGGAAGTCAGCACCGTTACCGGCGTGCCCGCTTTCAGCGCCCGCAGGTTGGCCACGGTCAGCGTCACGTTGTGGGCGTGGTCGGCGCTGCCCTGGATGTCGTAGACCTTGTCGGTGGTGGAATCGAGCTCGGCGGTGGCGATGGCCAGCACGTGGCCATGGTTGGCCGCGATCGTGTCGCTACAGCCCGCGCCGCTCGGGCTGAGGCTCGGCGCAGCCGGCGAATCGCCACCGCCGCCACAGGCCTGAATCAACAGCACGACGCCGGCGCCAGTCAGGCGGGCGCAGAAGGCTTTGCGTGTCAGGGGTGCGGTCATGGTTCCTCCTTGAAGTTCGGATGTGCCTGGAGTGCGAGCCATCACAGAGCCGCCGCCCTGGGTGGGCGTGGCCTGACCTGATTCGCCAGCGCTTCTGCGCCTGCGAGGTGTACGCGCGGTACTTGAAGAAATTCCGCAATGAGGCCTTGCTTACGGGTGGTTTGATTGGTTGCTCGAAGCCGCCAGCTCCCTCGCCACGCATTTCCCCAACGCGCCCCTCGTGGCCCGCTGCATCGCGGCCAGCAGCGCATGCGAGACCTCACGCTCGCACAAGGCTTCGGCGTAGCGTTCCTGCACATCGCGCTGCATGCGCAGCAGCAGGTGGGCCGTGACTTCTGCATCGGCCAGGGCGCGGTGGGCGCGGCCGGCGCTGGGCAGCGCGTGCAGTTTCGCGAGCGTGCCGAGGCGGTGGTTGTCGGCCTGCGGGTAGAGCCGGCGCGACAGCAGCACGGTGCAGGCGAACACATGCGCCGCATCGGGTTCGCAGTCGGCGCGTTCCAGTTCCGCGTTCCAGAAACCCCGGTCAAAGGCCGCGTTGTGCGCGACCAGCGGGCAGCCTTTGGTGAACTGCGCCACTTCGCGCATCACGTCGCGCGCCGGCGGCGCGTTGGTCAGCATGGCGTTGCTGATGCCGGTCAGCTGCTCGATGAACGGCGGCACCCACGCGCCGCTGTTCATCAGGCTCTGGAAACGGCCGACGATTCTCCCGCCCTGCACCAGCACCGCAGCGATCTCGGTGGCGCGTGCGCCCTGTCCGGGCGAGATGCCGGTGGTTTCGAAGTCGATGACGGCGATGGTTTCCATGGGGCTGGATTCTGGCGGGCCCCGCAGCCGACCAGACTGGTGGCAACCGGCGCCGCATTTCCCCTTCGGGACTGCAGTTTTTTTGAGGGATGGACACGCCGCACGGACAAGAATTGAATTGCGATCCTTCCCGACCCCTTCCACGAAGCCAAAGGAGCCCGCATGACAAGCCGTCACCGTCGTCATCCTGCCGCTGCGATCGCAGTCGCGCTTGCTGCAGCCTGCCTGTGCGCCGCAATGCCGGCATGGGCAGTGTCGTTCGCCGCGACCAACCTCGTGACCGATGACCCCATTGCGCACGCCGCCGCCATCACCGACCCGGGGCTGAAGAACGCCTGGGGCATCGCCTACGCGCCGAAGGGTCCGTTCTGGGTCTCGTCGAACCACACCGGCACGTCACCGTTGTACAAGGTCGATCCCAGTACACAGGCCACCACCCAGCAGGGCCTGATCGTCTCGATCCCGGGCGATGGCAGCGTCACCGGCCAGGTCTTCAACGGCCTCGGCGCTGCAGCGTTCGGCGGTGACGCGTTCCTGTTCGTCAGCGAAGACGGCACGGTGTCCGGCTGGCGCGGCTCGCTCGGCACGACGGCCGAGGTGCTGGCCGCAGCGTCGAGCGCGAATGTGTACAAGGGCGCCGCGTTCGCTAACGTGGCCGGCAACGGCTACCTCTATGCGGCGAACTTCCGCACCCGCGCGGTTGATGTCTACAAAGGCACCGTGGCCGCGCCCGCGCTGCCCGGCACGTTTTCAGACCCCAACCTGCCGAGCGGCTACGCGCCGTTCAACGTCCAGAAGCTCGGCAACACCTTGTATGTGGCCTATGCCTTGCAAGACGCGAACAAGAGCGACGAGGTGGCGGGTGCCGGCCTGGGGCTCGTCGACAGCTTCGACGTGAATGGCAACTTCCTCGCCCGCGTCGCAACCGGCGGTACGCTCGATGCCCCGTGGGGGCTGGCGATCGCGCCGACATCGTTCGGCGCCATGGCCGGCGCGTTGCTCGTCGGCAACTTCGGTGATGGCCGCATCAGCGCGTTCGATGCCACCACCCATGCCTTCCTCGGGCAGGTGCTGGGTGCCGATGGTCTGGCGCTTCAAATCGACGGCCTGTGGGCGCTTTCAACCGGCAATGATGCGGCGGCCGGGAGCAGACAGTCGCTCTATTTCACCGCCGGCCCGGACGACGAACTGCACGGCATCTTCGGCGTGCTGACGGCCGTGCCGGAACCGCAGACGCAGGCCTTGATGCTGGCCGGGTTGGCCGCCCTCGGCGTGATGTTGCGGCGCCGGTCTGTCATACCAACTTGCGTTCAATAGATTAGATATGATGTTGTTCCACGAACTTCGAGGAGTCGTGGATGAAGACATTGATCGCGAGCGACAAGCCGACCATTGCTCGATTGGCAGAGCGGCTCAAGCGAGCCGGCAGTCACGCCGAGTACC
>CANJKD010000010.1 GCA_947474415.1 Burkholderiales bacterium
CTCATGATGACCTACCCCATGACCACGGGGCGCAACTTCGACGAGATCCTGCGCGCGCTCGACTCGATGCAGCTCACCGCCAAGTACAGGGTGGCCACGCCGGTGAACTGGCAGCCCGGGCAGGACGTCATCATCGCTGGCTCGGTGAGCGACGAAGACGCGAAGAAGATCTACCCTGACGGCTGGAGCGCGCCCAAGCCCTACCTGCGCATCGTCAAGCAACCCGGGACCTGAAAGCATGTTCAAGCGCCTGCACGAAGACATCGCCGGCATCCTCGAGCGCGACCCCGCCGCGCGCGGGGCGTGGGAGGTGCTGACCTGCTACCCTGGCCTGCATGCGCTGGTGCTGCACCGGCGGGCGAGTGACCTTGCCCTTGATTGACGTAGTACATAGCGACTCGGTTACGCGGCTTTCTTTGCCTGGCCCGCGCGCCAGTTTGCTTCGAACCTCATCGGGCTCACATAGCCCAACGTGGAGTGAAGTCTGCGATGGTTGTAGAACGTCAACCAGTCGATTACCTCGTCCTTGGCCTCGCGCTGGGTGGCGAATTTCCTGCCGTACAACCTGCCTACTTTCAGGCTGCCCCACAGGCTTTCGGTCGGCGCATTATCCCAGCAGTTTCCCTTGCGACTCATCGAGCTGAGCATGCCGTAGCTGGTCAGCGCAGCCTGGAACGAGTGGCTGCAGTATTGACTGCCCCGGCCCGAGTGGAAGATCAACCCCGGCGTCGGATGACGCCTGAACCAAGCCACGCGCAGTGCGTCCGTCACCAGGCTGGTTTGAATGTGCGGCTGCATGCCCCAGCCCACCACTTGGCGGCTGAACAGATCGGTCACGCAGGCCAGGTAAAGCGAGCCCTCATCGGTGGCGATGTAGGTGATGTCGCTGCTCCACACGCGATCCGGCTCGCTCGGTAAGCAGTCCCTGGCCAGCAGATTCCCGGCCAGTGGCAAGCTGTGTTTGCTGTCGGTGGTGACGACGAACTTCCTCTTGCCCCGGGCCTTGATGCCATGCGCCTGCATGCGCCGCTGAACACGGTCCTTGCCCACCTGGATGCCTCGCGCCAGCAACTCCTTCCATACCCTTGGCCAACCGTATTCGCCTTTGACCTCGGCGTGGATGGCGCAGATGTGGGCACACTGGGCCGGTCCTGAGCGCGCCTGCGTTGGTGCTCGAAGTAGCCACTGACGCTAACGTTCAGCACCTCGCAGATCAGCGTGATCGGCCACACCGCGCGGAACAGAAAAATCCAGGCGTACTTCACCGCGACTCCGTCGCAAAGTACGCCGTCGCGTTTTTGGAATGTCGCGCTCCATCTTCACGCACGTCAGCTGCGGCGCGCAGCCTCGCAAGCTCCATCTGCTCGGCACTCACAGGGCGTTCTCCGGCGCCTTTCAGAGCCCCCTGGTCGGCCAGCCTCGCCCAATTGCTCAGGGTCTGCTTGGGCGCCCCCAACACGCGCGCCGTCACCGACGCCTCCTGCCCGGCCTTGACCAGCCGCACGGCCTCCAGCTTGAACTCCAGCGTGTACCGCGCCCGGTGATTCGATCCGTCCTCCTTGCTCATCTTTGGTGCTCCTTGAATGCATTTTCAGCTTCAGCGATGGAGTACGTTTTTCGGCGGCAAGGCCAGTCAAGGCAGTTGTCGCATGGTTTGAAGATCAGGCGGGCTCGAGACCGAAGGCGTGATCAAGCGCTACATGATCGACATGGATCGCGCCAAGCTGGGCTTCCGGGATTCGGTGATCGTCCAGGTGACGCTCGAAAGTCACTCCGACGAGACGCTCTACGAGTTCGGCCGAGCGCTGTCGGCGATTCCCGAGGTGGTCGAGGCCCACCTCGTCTCGGGCGACTACGACGACCACATCCGCATCGCGGTTCGCGACACGCGCGACCGCGAGCGGCTGCTTCGAGAAAAGCTCCACAAGATTCCGGGGATACGCCATGGCAAGTCGCATTTCGTGCTGCGCGTTCTCAAGGAGACGAGTGAACCGCTGGAGTAGTCGGCGCGCCCTGGTGTTGGCGATATTTGGTCGGCATCGCCCGCGCTTGTCGGTCAGTTGCCGGTCAGTTGGCGGCGGGCGTCAACCCAGCGACGTCATGGTGGGCAGCGTCAAGCTGCGCTGTCACCGTATTGCAGGCAGACGAGCCCCAGGGCGCCGAAGTCGGCCGTCACCCGATCGCCTGGCTCGACGGGCAGCGGGATCATGCAAGTCCCGGTCGATACCCGCTGCCCTGCGCCCAGGCCGATGCCGAGCCGGGACAGTTCGTTGACCAGCCACGTCAATGCGATGCGGGGGTCACCGAGTACCGCGGCACCCGTGCCGGAGCGCTGCAGAACCGCGTGTCCGTTGCGTTCGATGCGCGCGCCTACTTCATGGCGGCTCAGATCGATCGAACGCCATCCTGCCGACGCCGGCTCGCCAAAAACAAAGCAGCCCGCGCACGAGTTGTCGGCGATCAGCTGTGCTTCACCCGCGTTCGCAAAGTCGGCAAAGCGCGAAGCGGGCATCTCGATGGCGGGACGCATCGAATCGACTGCCGCCAGCACCTCGTCGACCGAATAGGGCGCGCTGCGCGAAGGCATGTCGCGCCCAAAGCCGAACGCGAACTCCGGCTCGGCGACCTTCATGCGGTTGCCCAGGGTCGGCACGATTCCGTCTGGGGTACACACCTGACGTTTGAAGATTCTGCCCGCCTGCGGGCCGTCAACACCGATGTGCTTTTGACCGCCCTGGCTGGTGGCAGCGATCTTCCAGCCGACGAGTTCGTCACGCAACGCGTCGCCCAGCCGGGCTTGAATCGCGTAGCCGGCGTCGCGCGACGACGGTCGGCAGGCTTCGGGCAACACATCGATGGCCTGCCCCGTACGCATGCTCTCTGCCAGGATGAGCGCGCCTTGCAGTGGCTTGTCGTCGGCCTCGGCGTGGCCCTCGGCGCTGAGCCTCGCAGCGCCGGGTGTTCGAGATGACGGTGTCGACAATTCAAATCCTCCTTCGTGGTGTCAGAAACCGCAGTCAGGCCCTTGAGCCGTGCAAGCGCCGCAGTGCGGGAAAGGCCTTCGGGTTCTGATGACCCAGGCGCTGCTATCGGCGCTCAGTGCGCACTGCGAGTACCAGCACGGCACCCAGGACCAAGAAGGCAGCGAGAAGATGCAGCCCGGCGTCGGTGCTGTGGGTGATGTCCTTGATGACGCCGATCAGGAACGGCGCGCTGAAGCCGGAGAGGTTGCCGAACGAGTTGATGAAGGCGATGCCGGCCGCAGCCGCCGTGCCGCCGAGCAGCGCTGTCGGCAGGCCCCAGAAGACCGGCAGCGTCGTCATGATTCCCATGGTCGCGATGGTCAGGCCCACCATCGACATCGCGGGGTTGGCGTGAAAACTCACGCTCAGCATCAGCCCCGCAGCGCCGGCGATCGCCGCCAGTGCCGCATGCCAGCGGCGTTCGCGATGGCGATCAGCGCTGCGCGCCGTCAGGTACATCGCGACCACTCCGAACGACCAGGGAATGGCGCTCAGCAGCCCGACGTTCAGGGGATCGGCCACGCCGATCGACTTGATGATGGCGGGCAACCAGAAACTGATGCCGTACAGCCCCGAGACAAAGCAGAAATACACCAGCGCCAGCAGCCAGACCTTGGGATTGAACAGTGCGTCGAAGACGCCGCCCTTGGCCTTGGTCGATTCCTCGGCAGCGATGTCGCGAGAGATCAGGTCGCGTTCGGCCTGGGTGAGCCACTTGGCATCGCGAAGCCGGTCCTCCAGATAGAACAGCACCACGAAGCCGAGCGCAAGAGACGGCAAACCTTGCAGCAGGAACAGCCACTGCCAACCTGCCCAGCCGTTCATTCCATTCATGCTCTTGAGGATCCAGCCCGACAACGGCCCGCCGATGATGCCGGCGAATGCGACGGCCGTCATGAACAGCGAGGTCGCCCGCCCGCGCCGCTCGGCCGGGTACCAGTAGGTGAGGTACAGGATGATGCCGGGGAAGAAGCCGGCTTCGGCAGCACCGAGAAGAAAGCGGATGGCATAGAACGACATCGGCGACCAAACGAACATCGACGCTGCCGACAACAGACCCCACGAGATCATGATGCGGGCGATCCAGCGGCGCGCGCCGGCTTTGTGAAGCATCACGTTGCTCGGTATCTCGAAGATGAAGTAGCCGATGAAGAAGATGCCGGCACCCAGGCCGTACATGGCGTCGCTGAACTGCAGCGCGCTTTGCATCTGAAGCACTGCGAAGCCGACGTTGACGCGGTCAAGGTAGGCGGCGATGTAGCAGATGAAGAGCAGGGGAATCAGCCGCATGCCGACCTTGCGGTACACCGCGTCCGCTTCTGATTCGGCCACACCCATGTCCAGTGCGCTGGTGGAAGTATTCATCGGCGGGTCTCGGTAGGAAGCGAAGGGTTCGATCATCTTCGACTGTGTCGCATGGCGAGCGGTTTTCCTCAGAGGGTTAGCGCTTGGTTGCCATAGGGCTTGCAGAGCCGGGCATCTGCAATGCAGATGGGCCGCAGGCCTGAATGATGAAGCTGCTCACCCGCTCGGGGGTGTTGATCGACGAGGAGGATTCGACTTGCGTGGCCGACCGCGACCGCGACCGCGACCGCGACTCGAACGAGGCCCGCTCTCTCAGGCCGCTGCAGGCGGCCGCGTGAACCGGTCAGCTCGCCTTCGGTCCGCGCGCGCCGAGAGAGACGCCGCGTCACACCGCTTGCCGGCCGTTCGTCAAGCCTGTGTCGACGCGCCGCATGGTGCGGGCGTGGCGCCGCACGTTCACGCGCTGCGAGGCGATCGCGGCGCTGTGCAATCGAATCCAGGCGTGCCCGCTGGCCGGGGTGAAGCGCTTGTCGCGACCACGGTGCGGTGTGCGTCGCTCCAGGCACCGAACATCGGCGGGCTGTCGCGCAAGGCCATCTTTCATGAGTTCGACGCGAGGCCGCCGATGCGGCCTGCGCGCCATCAGCGCCGAGTCAGCGGTGCGCAGTCGGGAGATGGGCAAGAGGGTCGTCAGCGGGTACGGGCCATGCGCTGACGGATGACCGCAGCCCATCTCAAGCCCTGTTTCAGGCTTGCCGCTCGGCGACACGTCATACCCGCGACTGCCGGCGCCCGCGCTCACGCCATCGGCTTCAGCCCACGCAGGCGCAGATGAGCTGCACCGTCCCATTCGACCGGCAACTGGTTCCTGGCCTGCAGGTAGTGGTGCGTGAACACCGCCAGGTAGGCTTCCAGCGTCTGCCCGGCCAGGGGTTCGCCCGCCAGGTCAAGGCACAGGGCGGCCACCTCGCTGGTGCAGAAATGGTCGTCGCGGCGCGAGCGGCGCAGCTTGTATTGCGAGATCTGCTCGGGTTGCAGGCTCAGCACCGGCAGGTGGTCCAGGTAAGGGCTTCGGCGGAACATCTTGCGCGCTTCGGTCCAGGTGGCGTCGAGCAGGATGAACAACGGGCGCTGGCCGGCCATGGCCGTGGCAGCCGCGGTGTCGGGCGCTTGAACGGTGTGCACCACCCGCGCGGGCGGCGCATATTCGCCCGGAAACACCACATGCGGCTGCCATTGCCGGTCGCTCAGCAAGGCCAGCAGGGCGGGGTCGGTTTCGGTGCGGGCCCAGCCGAAGGCAAAGGTGTCGGCCACCACATCGGCGATCAACCAGCCGGTGTTGCTGGGCTTGAGCGGCTCGATGTCGGCCATCAGCAGGCACACGCCCGAGCGTGTGGGCAGCACCGGGCGCAAGGCGCACATGCAGTGGCTGGGCACCAGCCGGCAGCCGGCGCAGCGCTCGCGCTTGAAGCCGCCGCGAACGAGAAAGGGTTTGGTGCTGCGTGCCAGTCGGGCGGCCCGCAGGCGGGAGACGGCATGCGGCGCGGAATGCGGCAGGGCGGGGAGTGGGAAATCGGGCATGCGGCGTTCAGCGCCCCAACTGCCGCCACAGGTAGCTGTACTCCAGCGCCTGCAGGTGCGCGCGTTGCGCGTTGTCGGCCGCGCCGCCATGGCCGCCCTCGGTGTTCTCGTAGTACAGCATCGGGTGGCCCTGGGCCAGCATCAGCGCGGCCATCTTGCGGGCGTGTCCGGGGTGCACGCGGTCGTCGCGGGTGGAGGTGGTGAACAGCACCTCGGGGTAGGTCGCGCCCGGCTTCAGGTTTTGATACGGGCTGTACTTCGAGATGAAGGACCACTCCGCCGGGTCGTCCGGGTTGCCGTATTCGGCCATCCACGAGGCGCCGGCCAGCAGCGTGTGGAAGCGCCGCATGTCGAGCAGCGGCACAGCGCAGACCACGGCATTGAACAGTTCGGGGCGCTGCGTGAAGGTGGCGCCCACCAGCAGGCCGCCGTTGCTGCCGCCCATGATGCCCAAGTGCTTCGGGCGCGTCACTTTCGTGTGGATCAGGTCTTCGGCCACCGCCGCGAAGTCGTCGTAGCTGCGCTGCTTGTCGGCCTTGATGGCGCTGCGGTGCCAGGCCGGGCCGTACTCGCCACCGCCCCGGATGTTGGCCACCACCAGCACGCCACCGCGCTCAAACCACGCGCGGCCGTACAGGCCGGAATAGAAGGGGTTGAGCGAGACCTCGAAGCCGCCGTAACCGTACAGCAGCGTCGGGTTGGCGGCGTCGGCTGTGGCGCCCTTCGGCCAGATGATGAAGTAGGGCACGCGCGTGCCGTCTTTCGAGCTGGCGAAACGTTGTTCCGCGCGCATGCCGGTGGCGTCGAACAGGGCCGGGCGGGCCTTCAGCAATTCGGGCTTCGCACCGTCCCGCCCGATCAGCAGCGAATCGGGCGTGAGGAAGTCGCTGTAGCTCAGCAGGTAGTCGTTGGCGTGTCGGTCGTCGGCGAGTTCGCTGTCGTGCAGGCTGCCCACGCCGATGGTGCCTGGGCGCTCTGTCGCTTCCTCCCCGGTTGCTGCGCCCGCGCCGGGGGCGGCGATGGCGCCGCGCACGAAGCTGCTGGCTGCGCTGTCCGCAGTGCCGGTCTTGCGCCAGAGTTCGAGCCGGCTGCTGACGTTGTCGATCAGGTTGACGATCACCATGTCGCGCGTGGCGGTGTAGCTGCTGAGCGAGCGTGTGGCCGTGGGCGTGAAAAGCGGCGTCAGGTTGCGCTCGCCGCGCAGCCAGGCGGCGGCGTCCGCCACCAGCAGCGAGCCGGCAGGAAAGCGCTGCTCGCCGGGCTGCCAGTCGCTGCGGATCTTCAGCAGCAGGCTGTCACGCAGGAAGCTGAAGGAAGCATCGTCTGGGATGTCGAACGGCACCTGCTCGCCGCCTTGCAGCAGCCACACCTTGCGGTGAAAAAAATCGACGCTGCGGGTGAACCAGGTGCGTTCGAAGCCGAGGGTTCTGTCGACCGTGACGCCGGCCGCCACGTCGCCGCGTTCGCCTTCGAACACCGTCACCGCCTCGGCCAGTGGCGTGCCGCGCGCCCAACGCTTGACGATGCGCGGGTAGCCGGAATCGGTCAGCGAGCCGGGACCGAAATCGGTGCCCACGTACACCGTTTCGGCGTCGATCCAGTTGATGTTGGACTTCGCCTCCGGCAGCGCGAAGCCGCCATCGACGAAACGCCTGGCCACGGCGTCGAACTCGCGCACGACCGTCGCGTCGGCACCGCCGCGCGACAGCGAAACCAGGCAGCGCCGGTAGTCGGGCCCGAGGCAGGTCGAGCCGGCCCAGACCCAGTTCTCGCCTTCGGCCTGGCCAAGGGCGTCGAGGTCGAGCACGGTCTCCCAGGCGGGCCGGGCTTGGCGGTACTCGGCCAGGGTGGTGCGCCGCCACAGACCGCGCTTGTGGTCCTCGTCCTGCCACAGGTTGTAGAAGAAGTCGCCGCGCCGCGTGACATTCGGGATGCGGTCTTTCGAGTCCAGCACGGCCAGCAGCTGCGCGCGCAGCGGCGCGTACTCGGGCCGCGCCGTCAGCAGCGTTTCGCTGACCGCGTTGCGCTCGCGCACCCAGGCCAGCGCAGGCTCACCTTGCACGTCTTCGAGCCAGCCGAAGGCGGTGTCGGGTGGGGTGCTGCCGGTGATCGAAGCAGCAGCAGAGGCAGGCGCATCGGCCTTCGGCGTTTGTGGCATGGCGGGGCTCGTGAGGAAGGCGAGTGCTGCGGCTGCAGCCCAGGCCGGGTGAAGGCCGTGAAAGCTCATTCTTGGGACTTTACTGGTGCGGCCGGCACCGGCGAACCGGCGCTGGCCCGTGTGGGTATTTCAGGGCGGCGCGGCTACCTCACGCTGCGGTAGCGGCTCACTTCCAACGCAGTCACGGCCGGCGCCGCATGGCCCCAGCTGCCGCGCACGAACGTCAACACTTGCGCCACTTCCGCGTCGTTCAACACGGTGGCGAACGGCGGCATGCCGAAGGGGCGCGGGTTGCCGGCGGTGGCCGGCGCGAAGCCGCCTTCCACCACCATGTGCACCGCGTTGGCGGGTGTGTGCATCGCGACTGCGCGGTTGCCCGCCAGTGCCGGGTAGATGGCGGCCACGCCTTCGCCGCGCTCGCCGTGGCAGTCCGCGCAATGCTGTTCGTACAGCTTGGCGCCGGGGCCGGCCATGGCGGCGGTGGTGGAGGTGGTGGTGGACAGGCCGGGCCCGCCAGCGGCGCGCTGCTCGCCGGTCTGCGTGGTCAGTGGCAATGCCTTCAAGTAGCTCGCCATCGCACCCAGGTCGGCATCCGACAGGTGCTGTGTGCTGCCCGATACCACCTCGCTCATCGGCCCGGCCACGGCCACCAGTGTGCCGTGCGGTGCGGCGACGCCGGTCTTCAGCAGCGCGATGATGTCTGGCAGGTCCCACGTGGCCACGCTGGCCTCGCGTGCGGACGTGAGCGACGGCGCATACCAGTTCTGCACCGGGATCAAGCCGCCCGCCAGGTCGAGCGGGCTGGCCGTGGCACCCAGTGCGTTGCGGCTGGCGTGGCAGGCGTTGCAATGGCCCAGCCCTTCGACGAGGTAAGCGCCGCGGTTCCACTTGGCCGGGCGGGCGGCGTCTGGCATGTGCACGGCTGGCCGGAAATACAGTGCGCGCCAGACCGCGAGTGCGGCTTGCTGGTCGAACGGAGAAAGCAGTTCGTGCGCCCGGTTCGGCTGTGCCACGGCGGGCAGGCTGCGCAGGTAGGCGTGCAGCGCGTCGGCGTCCTCGCGCGTCACGCGGGTGTAGTTCGGGTATGGGAAGGCGGGGTACAAAAGGCGCCCGTCGCGCGAGCGGCCGTGGTGCAGCGCGCGCCAGAAATCGGCGGCTGACCAGGCACCGATGCCGGTGTTCGCGTCGGGCGTCAGGTTCGGCGCATACACCGTGCCGAACGGCGTGGGTACGCCGCGTCCACCCGCATACGGCGCGCCGCCAGTGGTGGTGTGGCAGCCCATGCAGTTGCCGGCCCGCGCGATGTAGGCGCCGCGCGCGATCTGCGCTGCCGACGGCGTGGCGGCCGGCGCGGCAGGGCGGGCGCCCGGGCCCTCTTCACCGCGCACGTTGAGCCAATAGACCAGGGCGACGGCTGCAACCGATGCCGCGAGCAGCGCACCCAGCGCCAGCACGGCCGGCGTCAACCGCGATGCGGCCCTCATGGCTTCGCACCCGGTGCGGCAGCGCCGTCGGGCACCAACGCCGCGACCCCACCGCAACGCATCGGCAGGGGCGCCGGCAAAGCCTGCGCCGGCTTCGCGCCGGGGGGCACCGGCTGCGCCGCGAGCCATTGCGACAAGGCCGCGATGTCTTGCGGCGCGAGTGCCTTCGCGACCTGCGCCATGCAGTCGGGTTCGAAGGCATGGCGGTTGCCCGTGCGCCAGGCGCCGAGCTGGGCGTTCAGGTAGTCGCGCGGCATGCCGATCAGCGCCGGAATGGCCGGCGCCACACCCATCAGCGCGGCGCCGTGGCACTGCACGCAGGCGGGGACGCGCAGGGCGGCGTCGCCCCGCAGCACCAACGTCTCACCGCGGCTCAAGGCGTCGACACTCCCGGTGGCCACTTGCGGCGCCGGGTAGGCCACATCGAGGCTGGCGAAGTGCTCGGCGATCTCGCGCAGGTAGTCGTCGGTCAGCGGCGCGAGCAGCTGGTTCATCAGGCCGTAGGAACGCCGGCCGTCACGGAAGCCCAGCAGCTGGTGGTAGAGGTAGCCCGCCGGCTTGCCGGCAATGCGCGGGTAGTAGCCATCGCTCGCAGCCCGACCCTGCTGGCCGTGGCAGCCTGTGCAGGCCTGCACGCGCTGCGCGATCGTGTCTTCGACTTTCGGTGCGGCAACGGCGTTGCCGCAGCCGAGCGAAACCGCCAATGCGAAGGTGACCCCGAGCCCGAACCCAAACGTCGTGGCGGTGGTTCGGCTCCGGATCATGTTTCGGGTGGCGTTGCCCGGCCACCCAGCAGCGCCGCGCCCACCACGCCAGCATCGTGCAGGCCCTGCACCACGCCGGCCCGGTCGACGGCCGAGCGGTTCTGGCTCACCTTCCACTTGCCGGTGAGCGCGGTCAGCACGATCTCGATGCCGACGATGGCGCCCAGCATCGATGCGATGTAGGCCTCGGGTGCATCGCTCACGGCCCAGGGCTTGGTGCGCTTCGTTTCATGCGTGTCGGTGAGCCGCGTGACGAAGGCGTGCAGCCAGGCCGCGTCTTCGATGGCGCGCAGTTCGCCGCGCGCCTGCACCATCAAGTAGTTCCAGGTCGGCACCACCTTGCCATGCTCGGCCTTGCTCGCGTAGAACGACGGCGACACATAGGCCTGCGGGCCCTGGAACACGACCAGCGACGGCTTGTCGCGCCGCGCTTCGCGCCACAGCGGGTTCGCGCGCGCCACATGGGCGCGCAAGATGCCGGGGCCGCCGGCCGGGTCGGCGTCGAGCACGAAGGGCACGGCGTTCGCCTGCAGCTCGCCGCCACCGTCTTGCGTGACCAGCAGGCCGAGCGGGTGGGCGAGCAGCAAGCCGTGCAGCAGCTCGGGGCGCTTTTCTTCGAAGTGGATGGGCAGGTACATGGCGTGGCTGACGCAGTGGGCCGATGGGGCGTTGCGTCAAGTGTGCCCTGAACCGCAGGCCTTGCCAAGCCGGGCCAAATCAGGCCGGGCCAGAGCGGGTCAATGCAGCATGGGCACCGTGCCTGCCGCCACTTGCGGCCGGTGCCGCGCCATCCACACGGCTGACCACTGGCGGAACGCCGACGCCGGCATCGGACGGTCCATGTGGTGGCCCTGGGCCTCGTCGCAGTTCAGCTCGCGCAGCAGGTCCCAGGCCTTGGCGCTCTCCACCCCTTCGGCCACCACCGTGAGCCCGAGCTTGTGCGCCAGGTCGATGGTCGACCGCACGATCTTCGCGTCGTCGAGTTTGGTCTCCATGCTGAGCACGAAAGACTTGTCGATCTTCAGCTCGTCCACCGGCAAGCGCTTCAGGCAGGCGAGCGACGAATAGCCGGTGCCGAAGTCGTTGATCGACAGCTTGAAGCCCAGGGCGAGCCGAACCCCACGAAGCCAAGCAGGGTGACCGCGGCCAGCGCGAGCTGCAGGTCGCGCGGCGGGCGCCCGGCCGCACGGCCGCGTTGATCGACACCGACCCCATTGGCATTGCCGCGCCTGCCGCAGAGCCGCCACCCTTCAACCCGGCGGCCTGTGCGAAACCCAGGGCCTGATCGGCGGGCAGGCTGCTCAGTGCCACAGCCCCGGGGTGCATCGCCTGCTGCCCGCGCGAGCAGCGTGACGTCGAGTGCCGACAGGCTCTTCATCGCGCGTGCCAGCTTCGTGTCGAGCGGCACGCCCATCAACACCCAGCCGACCCGCACCGGCGCCTCCATCGGCACGCCATGTGAAGTCGTTGGCCAGCAGGGCAGCTTCGGTGGCGCCGCTGCGCGCGCCGTGGTGGCCCAGCACCGAGGCGATGGTCTCGGCATCGTTCGACTGCACGGCAGAGCGGAAGCCATCGTCGGCCTCGCGCAGGCGTGCGCCTTCGCTGAGCTTCTGCGCATTTTGGTCCAGCAGGCTTTGCAGCACCCGCTCGCCGGCGAACCAGGGCGTGTCGGCCACCACCACCCAGGCGGCCATGCGGTCGTGGATGTTGCAGCCGAGCATGGCCACGGCGGGCTTGTTGAACCGCAGCGGCGTGCCGGCTGTGATGAGCATCACCCGAGGGCTGAACTGGCGTTTCGCCTGCGAGATTTCCAGATCGGCCATCGGCTTCACGGCGGCCTTGCCCGAGGCCGGTTCGCGCAGCGCGATGGCATCGAGCAGCGGCTGGCCGGCGGCGTCGGTGATGCCCAGGTTCAGCGCGGCGGCCTGTGTGAACAGCGGCGTGCCGATGAACAGTGCAAGGCAGGCGATCCGGCACGACGCGCTTGAGCCTGAAGAGAAGAATCGAAAGGGTGATGTGGTCGTCATGCCGTCGTGCCCGTGCGTGGCGCACGGACCCATGGATGGCCCGCTCACGGGCTATCGGCGGGCATGGGGTGAACTGAAGCGGGCGGCGTGCTGCGAGAGGTGCTACTGCCACCGCGCCCAGCCTTCGCGCTTGCAAGCGCGAAGTCCTTCGCCAGCCACAAGGCCCCGCGCAGGCGGGCCCTTTTGCGCGGGCTCAGCCGGCGATCACGCCACCGCCGAGGCACACATCGCCGTCATAGACCACGGCCGATTGGCCGGGCGTGACGGCCCATTGCGGCGCGTCGAAGCGGAGCTCGAAGGCCGTGCCTGCGGCGCCCGCCGCGAAGGCACAGGGCGCGTCCTGCTGGCGGTAGCGCGTCTTCGCCGCAAGCGCCCCCGGATGCGCACCCGACGCCGGCGCGTGGCCCGCAACCCAGCTCGTGTCGGTCGCGTGCAGCGTGGCCGACAGCAGCCACGGGTGGTCGTGGCCCTGCACGGCGTAGAGCGTGTTCGTGGCCATGTTCTTGCGGGCGACGAACCACGCACCATGGTCACCGCCACCGCGCACCGCGCCGCGGTCCTTCAGCCCGCCGATGCCGATGCCCTTGCGCTGGCCGAGCGTGTAGAAACTCAGGCCCACGTGCTGGCCGACCGTGCGGCCGCGGTCGTCCATGATCGGCCCCGGCGTGTTCGCGAGGTAGCGGTTCAGGAACTCGCGAAACGGCCGCTCGCCGATGAAGCAGATGCCGGTCGAGTCTTTCTTCCGCGCGTTCGGCAGGCCGATTTCGGCGGCAATGCGCCGCACCTCGGTCTTGGGCAGTTCGCCGATCGGGAACAGCGTTTTCGACAGCTGTGCCTGCGTCAGGCGGTGCAGGAAGTAGCTCTGGTCCTTCAGCGGGTCGAGGCCTTTCAGCAGCTGAAAGGTGGTCGCCGCCACGTCGCTGCGCTCCTGCCCCCCGAGGGGGCGCGAGCCGCCTTGGGGCGGCCCGGCGACGGCTCGGCCGTCGACTTCGCGCACGCGGGCGCTGTCGGCCGCGCCCGCGGATGATTCGTCATCGGGGCCACCGGCCAAGCCC